>JBJEWX010000162.1:0-2249 GCA_051885275.1 Succinivibrio sp.
AGCCTGCCTATCAGAGGTTTTCCTATTCCAAGCAGATATTTAACACATTCAATAACCTGGAAATTACCAATAATACCAGGCAGTGGTCCAAATACGCCTATCTGCTTGCTGTTAGGCACACTGCCTGGGGTTGGAACACTGCCAAAAACACAGCGGTAGCATGGCCCCTTTCCTGGAACATAGGTCATAACCTGACCGTTAAACCTGATAACAGCACCATGACAGAAAGGCTTTTTTGCAAGAACACAGGCATCATTGATTAAAAACTTGCTTTCAAAATTATCAGTACAGTCAAGGATAAAATCATAATCACTGATAATTCCGATAATATTGTCTGCATTTATGAAAGTATCATGAACAATAACCCTGATATCTGGATTAAGTGCATTGATTTTGTTTTTGGCTGACTGTGTCTTTAGAATTCCAACATCTTTAGTGGTATGTATCACCTGCCTTTGCAGGTTTGACAAATCAACCACATCCTCATCCACTATGCCTATAGTGCCGATTCCTGCCGCTGCAAGATACATTAAGGACGGAGACCCAAGACCACCTGTCCCGATTACCAGTACCTTTGATTCAAGAAGCTTTTTCTGCCCCTCCTCACCAAATTCCTTTAAGGTAATGTGTCTTGAGTATCTGTTTTGCTGTACCGATGTAAGTTCCATTTCCTGTTCCTTCTAATAAAGGGTATCAGATTGCTTCTGATACCTTACAGCTTCAAAAAAAAGATCGTAATAATTGTCAAAAGAAAGCTAAAAAAAGTAAAGGCAGCTGTAAATATTAGCTGCCTCTCTTTTATCTAGTGTAATCTAAAGCTCAAATTAGTTCTTTGAGAGCCAATCCTTTGCAAAGTTTACACCCTTTTCAATGTTTGTCTTTAACTGAGGTGCAGCCTCATCAATAAGTTTCTGCTCAAACTCGCTTACGTTACCAAAATCGATAACCTCATCCCAGCCGCCTTTGCCGAAACGTACCAGCTGAGCAAAGAATGGAGCATATTTTGAGCCGCCTTCAACATAGCAGTACTCTGATACACCAGGCTCACCTAATAAGCCCTTTACAACCTTAAGTGCAAAACGTGCACCTGCAGTTGCCATTGACAGAGTTGCAGAGCCGGCACCAGCCTTAGCCTCTACCACCTCAGTACCAGCATTCTGAATACGCTCTGTAAGCTCTGCCACACGCTTTGAACAAATCTTCTCAGAACCGATAACCTTTGAAATCAGAGGAATAATGGTGGTACCAGAATGACCGCCGATAACAGGTACAAGAATACGCTGATTTGACAGACCAAGCTCCTCAGCAAGGAATGTCTCTGAACGTAATACGTCAAGTACTGATACACCAAACAGACGGTGCTTGTCATATACACCCTCAGCCTTTAAAACTTCAGCTGCAAGAGGTACAGTTGAGTTAACAGGGTTGGTAATAATGCAGATACATGCCTTTGGACATACTTTTGCAATATTGCGTACAAGATTTGCAATGATGCTTGCGTTAATGTTGAATAAATCGTCGCGAGTCATTCCTGGCTTACGAGCAACACCTGCAGGGATCACAACAACGTCTGCACCTTCTAATGCCTTTGGAAGGTCATCGCCTGTGTAACCATCAACTTCTACATCTGTAGGAATATGACTTAAATCCTTTGCAACACCTGGTGTAAATGGTGCAACATCAAACAGACTTAGCTTTGAGCCAGCAGGTAAATTATTCTTTAAAATCATTGATAATGGCTGACCAATGCCGCCTGCTGCGCCTAAAACTGCAACTTTCATGGGTTACTCCTAATAATACTACTGTAGATTCAATCTACAAAACTAATAATAACTTTACCGCTATCCGTATTATAGCAAACGATTTAATTTTCTGCTCAAACACTTAAGATCACAGCTCAGTTTTGTGCACTATATATTAAATAAGTGGGGTATTGCCCCACTTATTTCAATATCGTCTGTGATTATTTTTTACTCTGAAAGAGACTTTTTATACCAGGCTCTAGTTTTGAGCAGAAAAATCAAGCAGAGAATAGATTGCATCCTCTTTTCCCTCAAGACATTTAGTATTCTCAAAGTACTCAGACACTTTTGGCAGTCTTCCAAGTTTTGCACTTACCGCAGCTAGTTCGGCACTACCTAAGAATACATTTGCGCCATTACCAAGTCTGTTAGGGAAATTTCTGGTAGAGGTGGAAATTACACTTGCATTATCCGCAACTCTTGCCTGATTACCCATACATAAGGAGC
>JBJEWX010000163.1:0-2249 GCA_051885275.1 Succinivibrio sp.
GATTCAATTCTTGAGGCAATAGATGCAGGATTAGAGCTTATTGTATGTATAACTGAGGGAATTCCTGTTCTTGATATGCTCAAGGTAAAAGCAAGATTAAGAAATTCAAATACCGTGCTTATAGGACCTAACTGTCCGGGCATTCTAACCCCGCAGGAGTGCAAGATTGGTATTATGCCAGCATCAATCTTTTCAAAAGGAAAGGTTGGTATTGTTTCCCGTTCTGGAACCTTAACCTATGAGGCTGTAAAGGAGACAACAGAGGCAGGCTTTGGGCAGTCCACCTGTGTGGGCATTGGAGGCGATCCTGTGCAGGGCTCTAACTTCGTTGATATTTTAAAACTGATGGAAAAAGATCCTCAGACAGAAGCTGTAGTTCTGGTAGGTGAGATTGGCGGAACCGCAGAGCAGGAGGCGGCAATCTATATTAAGGAACACATGACAAAGCCTGTTGTATCCTATATAGCTGGTGCTTCTGCCCCTAAAGGACAGAGAATGGGCCATGCAGGCGCTATTATTTCAGGCGGTAATGCTACTGCAGATGCGAAAAAACAGGCCTTAAGAGAGGCCGGTGTAACTGTGGTTGCAACAGCAGCTGATATTGCCGATGGGCTTAGAGAAGCTACAGGCTGGAACTGATAATCTTTTGGTACCGGTGATCTCCGGTACCTTTTTAAGTCTTTGAACAATTCCTAAAATCCTCCACAAAAACAACATTACTGGATCTCACTTTAAGTGAGAAAACCTAGGCTTTTCTCTAGGCTGAATTTTTTCAAATAAAAAGATTTCTATTCTAAACATAAGGTGAAGTTTCAATTCTGTGAGGATGCAAATTGATAAGATGAGTGGTACACTCTATTATTACTTACAGCGTAATTATTTAAATTTAATGCCCGATGAAATTAAGAGGATTTCTCAGATGAAAAAGTTAGCAGCCCTGATCGTAGCACTTGGAATAACATCATGCGCCAGTGCGGATGTGATGATTGATGTTAGAAATGATACATCAGAAGACTGTTCCTTAGCTGTCAATGCCAGAACTGACAAGACCAAGTGGGTTACTCAGGGATGGTATGTGTTTGCCTCAGGCGAGGAAGCTCCAATTATTTTAAAGGGAATAAATGATATTCATAATGTTTATGTATACAGTGACTGCAAAAAAAATGTAACCTCACCAAAAAACGAAACCAAAAAGGCATGGGTAAGGACAAACTATAAGTTTAATGATGAAACTCCACGTGAAAAGGAGCCTGGCTACGAAGAGGTTGTTTTTGAAAGATTGCAGTCTGACAAGTATCAGATCCAGAACTGACAGGCTTACCAAATTGTGCCGAATGATGTGGTGACAAGGAAGATTATGAACGGTACTTCCTTGAACCGCATTATTCAGTCTTAAGTTTATATCCTAGGCAGAACCTTTAAATTGAATAGTGTGATTGTTTAACAAACAGCAATGGAGCTATTCAATGGCAGGCAATTCTCAAAAGCCCATGGCTTGAGCCATGGGGAGCTTTCAAGTTATACCTGCGGCTTCAGGCTGTTCTTAAAGAAAAGCCTGAATTTTCCTACCTTTCTACAGCTCTTGCAAGATGTTCTGCTGCTGCAAGTACATCAAACAGGGGACCTCCATGCATATTTGGGTGAGGAGGTGGCGCATGATGATATGATCTCTTTTTCACAATGATAACCTCTGTTGTGTTTTCATGAGGTCTTTTAGCATGAGTGAAGTGCTCAAAATCATGATGAGGTGGTAGATGATACCTTGGTCTATGATGCCTTGGTGGTTTGTGATGATAGTGATGATCTGCCATAGGAACATCGTAAAAATGGTGATATGGAGCTGGTCTGGCAACTGCCTGATTTGATAAAAAAAGCAATGCTCCTGCCACAGTAAGGTTGAAAATAGTCTTAATTGATTTGTTCATAGAATATCCTTTAGAAGTCCTCTATACATCCAAGTTAATAATAATTGTTTTCAACAACATACCTCAGCACAATTTCATTTAACGAAAAATAAAGATGTTAATTCAGCTTTATTGAGTATTTCAGATAAGACTTAGATAATTATTAGAAAAACAGAGCTTAAAGATTCATCAGCATATAAAACCAAGAATACAGGAAAGACGGAGCATTTCAATTTGCGGCTGCAGTTATGGAATATATTAGATTAAAAGTGGCATAAAGATTGCTTAATATTCTTTATATACAGTTTGTGGCAATAATTGCCAGTTTAGGAGGTACAGATGTCT
>JBJEWX010000164.1:0-10164 GCA_051885275.1 Succinivibrio sp.
CGGGAAGGCCTAAAAAGAGCATATAGTACAACGATTTTGGGAAAGTTGTATTTAAAGTTCTGCGCATTTGAAACTGCCGCCTCAAGCTGCAGATCGGTATTAAACCTTCCATCCTTGTAAAAACCAGTAACCACATCTATAAGATGCCTCATCCTTACGGTTCGTGACTCAAGGGCCTTTACTACAGCAGTATCCGTTACCTTTCCTTCAATTACCAGTGTTCCAAGTTTTTTGTACATCGCAAGATGGCGCGGATCGGACTGCCTGACATCTTGCAGACGGTTTATTCTGTGACTGTAGCAGTATCTGTTGATGCATGACTGAGTCTGCATCAGAGCCTCCATAATCTGTCTGTCACGGCTTTTGTGTGTCTTAGAATTATCATTGCTGCTATCTGACAGGATGACTTTATCCTTATCTGAATGCACACCAGCCGCATCAGAGAGCATCAGCTCTTCTAAAGATCCCTTTTGATAGCAGCTGTTAGCATGCAGAGTCCCATCTGCATTCTCCCTATACTCATCAGGCTCTCCCTTCCCTGTTTCCCTGATAGTTTCCCTGTTTTTATAATCAATATCAGCAGCTGCCTTTAAAAGCTTTGATCCGTTGATAAAAGACAGGGACTCCCTTGCCTCCTTTTCTTTTTTATCCTTATACTCTTTATATGAAAACAGAAACCTGTCTAAGGCCTCATAAGAATGGTTGACATAAAACACAATACTCTTTGAAAGCTTTACTCTGCTCATAACGCTGTCAGGATAAAAATAAGGCAGTTCACTTAGTCTAGGATCTAAAAACCAGTCCTCAGGTGTATGCGCCACACCTACAAACTCAGGTCTGACACTCTCGATGAACTCACACTCAGCTACTGATTCTCCTTTTCGCAAAAGCTCTTTTGCCCGAACAAGAAGATTAATAAGTCTTCCTCCAAAATCAGGTTTTATAATCTCATGTACAAGCTTTTGAGCCTTCTCATTTGAAATTGCCTCAAGAAATTTTAATGTGCACGGCTGCAAAAGATTCATCCCATACACCAGTGTATGTTCAAGAGACATAGCCGAACGTTTTGACTGACTGCAAACGGTAAAATCCTTACCCGCTTTTGAGAGTTTTATCAAATCGTCAGTAAAAATATTAAAAGGCTCACTTTTTCTGTCCAGCTGAAGCCTTATGGAGTGCTCTTCACATAATGCCCCTAAATCATGGCTGAAGGCTGTAAGCAGTATGGCAAGAGTCACTGCTTTTCCTGTATAGTCCTCATTAAGATAGGTGCTTGATCTTGAAATCTCAAACATAATATGGCTGAGCTTTAAGGCTTCGGTTATTATTGTATGAGTACTCGTCGAATCCCTGTACAGATGTCCGCCCTTTGCAATCATCGCTGTTACCAGAGGCTCAAAATATTCTGAAAGGCTCTCTGAACTTAGACCAGATGATACTGCTGCAAGCTCAAGTGTGGCCTGATTCTCTGCTCGCACCTGCGCCTCAAAATCTGCACCTATTTCTCTTTTCTGAACAAATTTTGATTTGTTCGCAAGAGATTTTTTCCTGTGCTCCTTAAGACAGAGCTGCTCTTTGATAGCCTTCTCTTCTAATCCTTCAATAATCTTTCTGACACTCAGATCTTTGACTACTCTTTGGGATACAAGTTTTTCAAGTGAGCGCCTTACCTCAGCTGACACTGCCTGCCTGATATCTTCAATTTTAATTTCAGGTGTCAGCGTAGCGGTTATATGCAGATTTTTTTCTTTATTCTTTCTGAAATTAAAAAACATGGTTCTCTCCAGATTATTTGCCTTATTAAGCATAAGGCCTGTTTTTATAAAGACCTTAAAAGCACTGTCACAAAGTGACAGTATCAGAGAATAAGCATTGATAAAAATTCTTGCTTCAGATGTTTTAAGAGCAGAACAGGCGCTGATGACCTTTGTACTGACACATATTGCAAATGTGTCTTGCTCTATTTAGTAGGCATTTCTATACTTTAAAGTAAATGACACTAATGTCATTAAGGATAGAGGTATGGAAGCTTTAGACACTGCTGCCCATCAGCCACATAAAAAACGAATAAGAAAGAAGGATAAAAGACCAGATGAGATCATTTCCACTGCGCTGAATCTGTTTGTTAAAAACGGCTACCATAAAACCTCACTTGCGGATATAGCCAAAGCTGCCGGTATAGCGCGCTCAACTATCTATCTTTATTTTGATGACAAAAGCGATCTGCTGCGAAAAGCCATTGAACAGATTTTTACAGACAACCGCGACGAGTTTTTAAATGAGGTTGAGGTTTTCAGTCTTTCCAAAAAGGAACTTCTGCAAAAGGTCGTCGCCTTTATCACCAAAATCTACAATGATGACTCAAAGGTTGGCTTTTATTCACTGATCCATACCCTTGCAATTTCTGATAGTGAGGTAGCTGCAATCTGGAGACATGAGGTTATAGACAAAATCAAAATGCTCTGGCGACAGGTGGGAGCTGCAAACGGGATTGACCAGGATGAAGCAGATTTCTATTCGTCCCTGCACTTTTCTCTGTTCTTTTCCTATCTTGAAACCAGAAGATGTTTTAAAGAAGACAATCCCTTTATGGATTTTAACGAACTGCTTTTGCGACTCTTTGAAAAAATCTCATAAGGAGAGATCATTTTATGAAGAAGCTTTTTATAATTCTTACCATTTTTTTCACCTTGTGTCTGACTTTGGCAATAGTCACTACCATTGCCTCAAAACCTGATCTGAAAAAAGCTCATGGCATGGTTGACATAAGACAGAGTGCCTTAAGTTTTGAGAGACCAGGAAAAATTGCAAAACTTGTCTTTGATGAGGGTGATCATGTAAAAAAGGGGCAAATCATGGCCTACCTTGATACTGAAGATCTTGAACATCAGATAAAAATCCAGAAAACAAAATTTGAGGAGGCGGAGGCCTACCTAAAGCAGCTGGAAAACGGCTATAGAGCTGAGGAAATAACCCAGGCAAGACAGGCTGCCTTAGCCCTGTCGCAGTCCTATGAGCTTGCCAAGCTTACCTTCATCAGAAATGAAAAGCTTTATAAAAGTAAAAGCATCTCCATTCAGCAGCTAGATGAATCAAGACTCACCAAAGAAAAACTGTATGCGAATTTTAAAGAGGCTCAGGCAAAAGTAGATCTTCTTGAAAAAGGCTACCGTAAAGAAGAAGTACAAAGAGCTCTGCTATCAGCAAAGAGCAGTGCACTGGCTCTAGCTTATCTTGAATATCAGAAAGACAGACAAAGTGTCATTACCGCTCCCTTTGACGGTATTGTAAGAGCCCGTCACAGTGAGCCTGGTGAAACTGTAACCTCCCAGAGCGTTGTTTTTGAACTGTCAATGCTGGATAAAAAAAGAGTCCGCGTCTATGTGACGGAAGAACAGTTAAGTGATATTAAAGTGGGAATGAAGGCTGTTATAAGTACAGTTAAAAACCATACAGATGGCAGGGTGGCCTTTATAAGTCAGACAGCCATGTTTACCCCAAAGACAGTACAGACCGAACAGCTAAGAGCTGAACTTGTCTATGAGGTCAGAATTGATACTGAGGATTTGGACAATGTCCTAAGATACGGTCAGAGCGTTAGTGTTGTTTTCGAGTAAAGATAAGGATTTTAATTACGGTGCAGATGCCTGATAACTGTATTGCATATACTGACAGACTGTCTTTTTCATACCGCAATGACAATGGCAGAGAGCTTAGTGTATTTGATGATTTTTGCCTGAAGATTAACAAAAACTACTCAACAGTCTGCTTAACCGGGCCTGACGGTTCTGGGAAATCCACTCTTTTAAAACTGCTCTGCGGAGTTTTAAAACCTAAAAAAGGAGAGGTTTATCTGAACTCTCATAAGGCGGACAACTCTAACTGTGACTTTGTAAAAATGCAAAGCTATATGTCACAGACTCTTGGGCTTTATCAGGAACTTAGCGTCCTGGACAATCTTAAAATCTTCTCATCCTTAAAGGGAGTTGATACCCAAAAGGAAAAGAATTTTCTGTTTGAGCTTTTAGAGAAGGTTGACCTATTAAAGTTTAAAGACCGCCTGTCAGGCGATCTGTCAGGAGGAATGAAACAGAAGCTGGCAATTACCTGCGCCATTGCCCCTAAACCAAAAATTCTGGTTTTGGATGAGCCTACAGTTGGTATTGATCCTCTTTCAAGACGGGAAATCTGGGACATCATTTCAGAGTACCTGAAAAGAAATAATGCAAGCTGCATCTTCTCAAGTGCCTACCTTGAAGAAGCTTATGAGGCAGATTACACCATCATGCTTAAAAAAGGTAAGATCCTAATGCACGGTGAACCTAAAAAACTCACTGACGCGGTTAAAGATCAAACCTTCTCTCTTTGTGCAAAAGACAAAGATGCAAAAAGTCTGTGCAGAGAATTTTTAAGTTCCACTATCCGCTTTGACAAAAACAGCCTCATTGCCGATATCTGCCCAAAGGGAGGTAAACTTAACCTTATCAGTACAAAAAAAACAGATGCAGAAACTGTTTTAGCCGAGCTTTACCGACATAGCCTGCATGGTAATAAACGATACGCTAAAGAATCAGAGAATACTAAGGCTATAACTTCTGTGTGGGCTGATAACTTTACCTTATCAAAGCGACCTCCAACCCTTGAAGATCTCTATATTATAGAAAGCCTGAAAGATTTTAAATCTGAAACCACAGGCCAGGCTGGTAAAGCTAATCCCCCTCAAAAAGAGGATGGTACCGCAATCATCTGTGTTCATGATATCAAAAAGAAATTTGGCGACTTTACCGCTGTCGACCATTCCTCATTTGAGGTTCACAAAGGAGAGATCTTCGGGCTTTTAGGCCCAAATGGTGCAGGTAAAACGACCACCTTTAGAATGCTGTGCGCCCTTTTAACTCCTACCGAAGGCAGCATCAGAATCAATGGCTATGATCTTGCAAAAGCCAAAGCTGATGTAAGAGCCTCCATAGGTTATGTTTCTCAGAAGTTCTCTCTGTATCGCAACATGACGGTAAAGCAGAATCTTGAATATTTCGGTCACAGCTACGGCCTGTATGCAAAGAGCCTTAAAAACAGAATAAATGAGCTTTTGTCTGAGTTTTCCCTAAGAGATTACGCTGATACCCTAAGTGCGGAACTTCCCTTTGGTCTGCAAAGGCAGCTCTCTATGGCCTGCGCCTTAATACACAAGCCCAGGATCCTTTTTTTAGATGAGGCAACCTCAGGAGCTGATCCATTAGCAAGAAGACTGTTCTGGGACAGGGTCAACCTCTTAGCTCAGGATGGTACAAGCGTTATTGTCACCACTCACTTTATGGATGAGGCTGAATACTGTGACCATTTTTTAATTCAGGATTCAGGAAAGATCTTAATTCTTGGCACTCCGGATGATATCTGTATGGTAAATGGTCAGAGACTTAGCATCGAAGAGAGGTTTTTAAACCTTGTAAAAGAGCATAGGAGAGCTATTGATGAACCTGGCTAACCTCAAAACTCTTGTCCTCAAGGAGCTAAAGCAGATCATGGCAGACCGTTCCATCTTTGCTCTGGCTTTTGTACTTCCTGTCATTCTGGTGATTATCTACGGAAGCGCGGTAAGAATGGAGGTCAAGCCTGTAAGTCTTGCAATTGTGTGCAGTCAGGATTCAAAACTGAACCACTCACTGGTAAACGAGTTTGCAGGCTCTGACTACTTCAATCTAACCGTGGTTCCGTCCCTTTTTGAAGGAGAAAGACTGCTCAAAGACAATCAGGTGAAAGCTATTTTGGTCTTAGACGACAATGCTCAAAGCAAAGGCGGAGAGCATGAGTATATGATCTTTTTGAACGGAGTTGAGTCTCAGCAGGCGTCTATCAGCAGGATCTATATTGAAAATACCCTAAACAGAGCACTTGCAGAATATATAAGAGATCCTGCCTTAAATACAAGGATCAGACTAAATGTCAGAAACTATTACAACGAAAAGAATGAATCCGTCTATTTTCTGATGTCAGGTCAGTATGTAAGCATCATTACCCTTTTATGTACCTTTTTAGGAAGTTTTGTCATCGCAAGAGAGTGGGACAGGGGAACAATGGAAAGCCTCGCCTCCACACAGGCCAGCGCTCTTGAGATTGTTTTGTCAAAAATTGCCGTCTACTATGTGCTCACGCTCTACTCTGTCGCCCTGGTGGTTAGCTTAGGGCAGTTTTTATATCAGATCCCAATTAAAGGCAGCATTTTCATGCTTCTGGTTTCTTTAGCTGTCTATGCCCTTGAACTGCTATCTCTGGGGATCTTCATTTCAGCTAAGCTTAAAAACCAGTTTGCTGCCACTCAGATTGCTGTGGTTATAGGTTTTCTGCCATCTGTTATGCTCTCAGGCCTTATCTTTGATCTAAAGGCTGCTGAACCATTTATTCAGCTGATAGGTACCCTAATTCCCCCTACCTACGAAATTAAGGCTATGAGGATTATCTTCATGTCAGGCGGATCGTTTGGTTTTCTTCTGTTTAACCTGTTAATTCAGAGCCTGTGGACTGTTCTGTTTATTACTCTAACCGTCAGACAGGTTAAAAAGGACTGTAAATGATAAATAACCTACTCTTATCACTGCATAGAATATTTGCTCTTGTCAAAAAAGAGTTTCTTATCATTCTTATGGATAAGAAAAGCCGGGTGGTACTTTTTGTACCGGTAATAGTACAGTGCATTATCTTTGGCTATGGAGCCAGCTATCATCTTCTTTGTGTTCCCTATGCGATTTTAAACAGTTCATCTGGTGAACTTGCCTTTGAGTTTGAAAATGAGCTTTTAAACACCCCTACATTCAAACTCGAAAAAAAATGTGCCGACGACTTATGCCTAAGCGAGTGCCTTGAAACCTCAAAATGTCTTCTTAGCATAAATATCCCTGATGATTTTGAGGAAAAAAGGGAGATCTTTGTTGGAACTGATGCAAGAAATACCGCCTCGGCAAATACAGCTGCAGCATACCTTTCTGAAATTACTCAATCTCTGAACAACCGTTATACCTCAGCTGCTAAAATAAAGATAAACAGCAGATTCCTGTTCAATGAGAACAACTATACCCGCTATACCATTCTAGTAGGAATGTGTCTTGCCCTCTCTGTTATTCAGGTTCTATTGCTATCTGCTCTGTCAGTCTGCAGAGAAAAAGAGGATGGAACCTATGACATGATGCTGATGACTCCTTCAAGACCATTTGAACTTCTTATAGGAAAAGCTACAGCCCCTATCTGCATTGCCTCTTTGCAGTCACTTATCATGATTATGATCTGCATTTTTTATTTTGGAATTCCAATGAGAGGATCAGTCATATCTGTAATGATACTGATCTTTACCTTTGCAGCTACAGTTGTGGGCATTGGACTTGCCATATCTACGATTGCAAAAACCACTCAGCAGGCACTTGTCACAGGCTTTATCCTCTGCCTGGTTCTTATCATGACCTCAGGACTGATTACCGCTGTGGATGGTATGCCAGACTATTTTAAAGCTGTAGCTCTGATAAATCCCGTATATTATGGTATCAACGCCATCTGGCAGATATTTTTGCAGGGAAAAGGGTATCTTGAAGTGCTAAATCTGGTTTGTCCTCTCATAGTTACTGGAGTTATTACCCTTAGCACAGCTGCCTGGCTCTTTAGACACAGAATAGATAGTTAGTGGCTTTTTGCTGCTAATCATGAATTTCCAGGCTCTGCAGTTATATATTCGCAGGCTTTGTCAAAATCATAAGACAATGCAAGAAGCTGGCTTTATACATTCTCTTATATCAATAGTTTTGAAGACCTGCAAAAAGAATGTCTCCTGTTCTTTTTTAAATTTTCAGTATTTACCTGGCAAGTACTGCTTTAGGCATCGTCAGTAACTGCTTAAGGTATATGGAAATTCTGTGATACCAGAAATCATGAATTACGCCAGTTGTAGAAGCGGGCGTGCGCAGCAGTGATCTGCTCATGTTCGTCCTCTTTTATTAAGACCATATTGTCAGGGCTGTCTGCACCGCCTTCACAAAGTGGAACTATATGGTGGACCTCATATCCATCAGGAACAGAACTATAGCCGTGGGCAGAAAGAAAAGCGTCTCGTGCTGAAAGATCTCTTTCATACTCACCAGTATCCTGATGCTCTGTGCCATCAATCTGTCCTGCCTGAATCAGATTGTTCAAATCGGAGCTGTCTCCTACGAAAACACCATTATCAATACCGGACAAATTTGCATCGGTAATGAGTCCATCCCCATAATCATGACCATCCACAGGATCATGTAGATCAGCAGAATCAATATCACCATCTCCTATAAGGGAACCTGCGACAGTACCGACTGCTGCTATTGAAGCTATCCTTACCAGATGATTTTCAGTATCCTTATCTAAAAATTCCCCCTTTTTATCAGAGGAGGCATAGACAATAGCTCTGTCAAGAACAACTGCAGCAGATTCAACCGATCGGCATACCCCTGTTACAGTATTTTCTATTCTGCGCCCAACGATTTTACAGGCCTTGTCAGTATCCCCTTTGAGTAGAGCATTAGTTGTATTTGCAACATCCGTAACTGTGTTAATAGCTCCATGAGTTACGTTAAACCCAGCTTTAACTCCAATTCTTGCAAGTTTAAAGGAAGTACTGAATATGCTCTTTAGATCCATAAATTTCACCTATTAATGAAGCGCTATCACTCAGATTAACATTAAAGGGAATCAGACTCTCACTCATCAGTATAAAATTCTTTCTGTTTTTTGCAACAGTCTCAGCGGAGGTGTTTGCATAGCAGTAGACACAGTTGTGTGAACAGGTGCTATACATTCCTATATCCTTACTTACAACGCAGCCGCATGCCTCTCTCTGACCTTTATCCTTGAATTTCTTGTAATCAAAACCTGTATGATCCGCATCCCCTGCTTCACAGGATGCAAACAAATCTAACTGTACCGGTTTTCTGTACTGAGATAAAAACTGCTGCAGTGCAGCATCATCAGCAAAGCATTTATCCATTATTTCAGGATCAATACAGCGGTTTTTTGTTATTTCATATTTAGAGAAATCAATATCCTCAGCGCAGGTTGAAATCGTTAAATCCCAGTTGCGACGTTTCCAGTAGTTTTTCAGAAGCTGCAGACCTGATGCTATTTCCTGCTGCTGAGCTTTTGTTGCCTCAGAGCTGAGCACATTATCTTTTGTAAAGATTCCTGTACTAATAAGGTTATTTTGAACCTTTTTATAGGATTCAACATCTATAAAACTGAATACCAGCCTGTTTGTCAGACCGTACAGTTTTTCACTCACTACTCTGATTTTGTGCAAAAGTGCATTAGGATTCAGTTCTGGAGTGATAATCAGAGGATCAAAACGCCAGATCACACGATCAGGACCTATTCTTTCAGATAAAGCCTTAAAAGTTTCAACTCTTCTGTCAACACAGGGAACGTTAGGTTCAAACTTCTCAGCATCATAATCATTAAGCGTAAACTGAAAATAATAGTGTATTCCTCTCTTATCAAGCTCATCGAGTAAAGGAAGAAGAGGTTTTGGATTTTTTGTCCAAAACACTATCACCCTTGTATTTTTAAAGGATACATATAAAGGCTGCTGATTAAATGGATTGACCCAGACCACATAGCCTGCCTTTATTCTTTCAATAAACCATTTAGCAAAGAATGCTGGAATATCCGTTGATCTGCTTGCAGATATAATTACAGGAGCAATTGCCTGAACGCTGTTGCCATCAGATAAAGTTATTGTTTCTTTTTTCATAGTCTTTTCCTGTTTAAATGCTGCTTAATACGACTTTTACCCTTGTCTTTAGGCTGATACAATACAGCTGATTTCCTTTTTGTAATCTATTATGTAGTTTTGAGGCTGCACCTTTGGAATAATCCTGTCAGCAAAAGAGCTTCTACTGATTACTCTAAAGGTAAAATCTGAAGAATTCCCGCTGCAGAATCTTGAATAACATCTGGTATTTGTACACTCTCTGTTTGCTCTGCATGGAAGAGGTAATACGCTTGATAAATCCAGTTCTCTTACTGCATGGTTAAGATTATCGTTCATATAGGTTGGAATAAACTCCCCGTTTGAAGCCCTGCAGATAACCTCATTTATAATCATAATGCCTTCCACTGCAAGAAGTTCTGAGAATATTTTTACAAAACGGTAAT
>JBJEWX010000165.1:0-2235 GCA_051885275.1 Succinivibrio sp.
AGGATAGAAATATAAAATGCCACCTGATAGGTGGCATTTATTGAAATCTTAAATGAGAAAGATATCTTAGTCTCCAGTCCCAAGAGAATCTATAGCTACCTGAGTTTCCTGTTTTACTCTGATTGCCTTTTCTCCAATCAGTTTTATAAGTTCAATATAGATTAAATCAATAATGAAGAAAACACTTAATCTTGAGTCAGCATAGCCGTGAGCAAGATCGTAGTCATGAACCGCATGTAATATAGTTATGTCTGTTAAGGTGTACAGTGGTGAGTTTGTTTCTGCTGTAATTGCGCAGATCATGGCTCCTTTTTTAGAGCAGATAGAGGCAGAGCGTACAAGTTCCCCTGTCTTACCGGAATTTGAAATGTATATTACCAAATCATGATTTCCTGTCATAACAGAATGTGTCATGATTTCATGTGAATCAGTATAACACCTAGCATCAATTCCGATTCTTGCAATTTTACGGGCAGCATCTCTTGCAAGATAACCAGATGAGCCAATACCAAAAAAGAAAATATGTCTGGCATTAACCATCTCTTTTGCAAGCTTAGTTACTGAATCAAATCCTATTTCAACTGCAGTCTGTGAGAGTAGCGTCTGGTTTAGCTGTAACAGCTTCTGAGCTGTTGTTTCACAGCTCTCTTTTAGATTAATGGCAGTTTTTTTACCGTGATTGTCACTGTCCTGAGCTCCTAAATCCTGAGCTAGGGCAATTTTGAAATCCTTGAGCGTCTCAAAACCAAACTTTCTGGCAAAACGGGTCACTGTTGCATGGCTGATATCACAGCAGGAAGAGATCTCTGATATCGAGGATGAGCAGGCTTTAAGTCCATTAGATAGAAAGTAGTGAATAAGCTTGTTATCAGATTTTGACGCTTTAATTTGTGGATTGCTTAACTTTTTTAATATGCTCACAGTAATACCCGGTCTGCAATAGAAATGTATAATTGAAAATTATTTTACTCTTTATGCATGTAAAAATGTAAATTTCTTTTATAAAAATGAAAATTTAACTACTCGAAAACGTTATTTATGCATAAAATTTTCAAAATATAGAAAAAAATTTTAGATTTGAATAAAACTGATATACATGCCATTTTTCGATCGCACAAATAAAAATAGCAACTTTCTGATCAAAATAAGTGCAATTTTCATTCTTTTATGGATCAATTCTTAATAATTTGCTACATTTCTGAACAAATAAATTTCAAAGTAATTACTAACAGGTAAAAACAGGAATATTTATATGACTATTAAAGTTGGAATTTTCGGATACGGTAACCTGGGTAAAGGTGTAGAGTGTGCAGTAAATGCTGCTGAGGATATGGAGCTTGTTGCTGTATTTACAAGACGTGACCCATCTGCGCTTAAGATTGCCTCTAAAAATGTTGAAGTTGCAAATGTAAAGGATGTTGCCTCTTATAAAGATCGTATTGATGTGATGGTAATATGTGGAGGAAGTGCAACTGATCTTCCAGTTCAGACTCCGGAGCTTGCAAAACTCTTTAATGTTATTGACAGCTTTGATACACATGCAAAGATCCCGGATCACTTTAAGAATGTTGATGATTCTGCCAGAGAAAACAAGCATATTGCCCTGATTTCTGCAGGATGGGATCCTGGTATGTTCTCACTGAACAGGTTATATGCCAATGCTGTTCTTCCAAACGGCAAGGATTATACCTTCTGGGGTAAGGTATAATCCTTGCCGTTTGGAAGAACAGCATTGGCATATAACCTGTTCTTCCAAACGGCAAGGATTATACCTTCTGGGGTAAGGGTGTAAGTCAGGGCCATTCTGATGCAATAAGACGCATTGAAGGTGTTCAGGATGCAAGACAGTATACCTGTCCTGTTCAGGAGGCCCTAGATGCAGTAAGAAGCGGTTCTAATCCTGAGCTTACAACCAGACAAAAGCACACCCGTCTATGCTACGTTGTGTTAAAGGAAGGTGCGGATGCTGCCTATGTAGAAGAGCAGATTAAGACCATGCCTAACTACTTTGCAGATTATGATACAACTGTAAACTTCATCACACAGGAGGAGTTAAACAGAGATCATGCTGGTATTCCACACGGTGGTTTTGTGATTAGATCTGGTGCAACTGGTATTAACAATCAGAACAAGCACATTATTGAATATAGCCTAAAGCTTGATTCAAATCCTGAGTTCACTGCAAGCGTGATTGCAGCATATGCAAGAGCAATTGTAAGACTACATAAGGAAGGA
>JBJEWX010000166.1:0-2215 GCA_051885275.1 Succinivibrio sp.
CAGCGAGATCGAATTTTATTAAAAGATCTGCCATTATTATTTTGGCAGATCGCAAGCCAACCTGTGACCTCTAGTAAAATTGCAAAAGGTCCTGGGTATGAAAATAAATCTTAAAAAATACTCCTTGAGAAAGAACACATGATAAGAAAAGATATAAATGGACTAAAAGGCATTGCAATTCTCAGTATCTTTTTTTATCACCTCTTTGACCTTTTAAAATCTTCTCACCTTTCAAAAGTTTCCTTCTTTGACGGTGGATTTTTAGGTGTAGATATTTTTTTTGTAATCTCTGGATTCCTAATCTGCAGCGGGATCTTAACTAAATGTGATGAAAACAGTTTTTCGGTTATTAAATTCTATCAAAAAAGACTTTTAAGGATCTTTCCTCCCCTTGTAGTCGTATGTCTGTTTTCTTTACTTGTCGGATATTTCATTCTTTTTCCAGATATTTATCTTGAGCTTTCAAAGGAAACTGTCAGTGCCTTTATTTTTAACGGTAACTTCAGATTTGCAGCCTCCGGAGGATATTTTTCATTAAGTTCGCAAGATAAGATCTTACTTCACACCTGGTATCTGTCTTTAACTTTGCAGTTTTATCTGTTATTTCCTCTATTTATATTATCCATAAAAAAGCTTTTTGGTATATCTGCATTAAGGTTATCGATCCAGATTTTGTTTGTTGTTAGTCTGATAATTGCTCTAATAAGTTCTAAAAATGGACAGGGGTACCTTTTAACTCAATGCAGGCTATGGGAAATTCTTTTTGGATGCGCTGTTTTCTGTTATCAGAATAGGATTAAGCAATTTCTTTTTAAAAACGATAAGGTAATTATTTTTCTTAGAATTACATCAGGAGTATTTCTTTTTGCATCACTACTATTCACAAGACTTGATAACTCTCTTTATTATATTAGCAACTCTGTATTAACGGTAATTGCAACTGCTTTAATCTTAATTCTCAATATTAAGTCCTACAGCATTTATACCTTAAAACCTGCAGTTTTATTAGGTTCAATCTCATACTCCCTATACCTGTGGCATTGGCCTTTAATGGTATTTGCTCTTCGATGCGGATGGCTTAGCAGTACATATCAGATGCTCTGTTTTGCAATAATTACAGTAGCAATTTCGTATCTCTCATACAGATACATTGAGAAAGCTGTTTTTAAAAGCTATTCAGTACTACTGGCCATACTTTTATGCCTTTTAATCGCAGGATTCATCTCTTATAAAAATGGAGAGAATTACCTGAGCAACTATATGGTAAAAGAAGTTAAGAGTATGGTTAATGACGATCTGACACTTGAAGATAGATACAATCCATCTATTGTCATGTCAGATGGCGGGAATCATGTCTATCATTACGGACTGCAAAGTTCAGAGCCAAAGATATTTATTATTGGAGATTCTCACTCTGAGCACTATAACTACTACTTAAGAAATATAAATAAAATTCCTGTATATTCACTGTTTATGCAGGCTACGCTCGCATATGGCAGCAGATTTAATTCATACAATGTGCAGATGGTGTCAGGACCAAAGGAGAGACACATATTTTACAGATTGTATACAGAAATGCTTAAAAAACTCCAATCAGGCTCTGCGGTTATTCTTGCAAACCGCTGGGATCTTTATTATATGTATTATCTATTTGAACATAAGCTTAAGGATAATAAGGATAATTTCAAAGGATTCCTCATTGAACTGTGCAATGATATTGATGAAATGGTACAAAGGTACCCAAATCTCAACTTTTTTATAGTAGGTCAGGGAATTGTAACCTCAGATGAGGTTGTGAACTGCCTAAAAACAGATCTTAAAAACAGTTTTTTAAGCAAGATCTTAGATCCAAACAAATGCAGAAACAGTATAGACTTTTTTGAAGAAAAAACAAAAGTAATCAATAATAGTTTCATTGATTACTCAAATCAAAGGAAAAACGTATTTTTTATTGACAGAAACCAACCGCTTAAGATTTCTGATGGGCTCTATAAAACCTTTTCTAAAAATAATACTCCTCTGTTTTTTGATACAGCCCATTTATCCTCAGAAGGTGGATGCGTAGTTGGTAAATATATTATCGATTCTGTTATAGATAAAATTCAATACTAAAATTATGTAAAAATGTGCTGATTAGGCTACATAAAGATACATAAATTTGTTGCTCCTCAACTCACAAAATATGAGAATTGCAATGTAAAAAAATGGCGAGTTG
>JBJEWX010000167.1:0-2208 GCA_051885275.1 Succinivibrio sp.
GAAATTGTGTCTCCACTAAAAACAGATGATAACAATTCTTCACAGGAACAAGGCGGAGAGCAATCAACTGAGGAACTTGAAAAGCTGGTTAATGATGGATCTAAAGATACAAAAGACTATACTAAACTCATAAAGTGATGAGTATATATTACTTCCTCCTATGTCAATTACAGGAGGAAGTAGCCTTCGTAATCAATATGCACCAAAGATCCTGTCGTTAATATCATCAGAATAATTATTGCCTATATTGCCTAGCCTCCCTTCTCAAAAAAACTTATAGTCAAAAAGTCAGCTTAATTTTTTACACCAAAATGAAGCGATCTTAAGCTAAAGTAAAGTTGATAAAATTTTTTATCAGAAAAGCTCTAGCTGATAACTTCATGTTTTATAATGTAATTTGCAAGAGTGTTGTTTATAAAAAATAACTGATTGCTGTTTGAAAGGAAGTAAAACAGCAACTATAATTGACATTAATCTCAAAACACAGAGCTTTTTTGTGGACTAATAAAGTTAGCATTTTGCGTTTAAGGTAGCTTGTATGAACTTTCATATGCCTCAGATTAAGAACAGCCTTTTTCTTAAAGTAGTAGGAATATTGCTGTTAGTGTTTATTCTGTATGTATTAGCTGTAGGCTTATTTACCTCAACAAAATCTGACCCTTATGAGGTGCCTGATTTTGGAGAGAATGCAACTGACAGAGACAGGGCTGCAATTATGGCAGGGGCTGTGACTAACAGCCTTAACAATCAGTTAAATTCAGTCTTTGGCTGGATCCCAAATGATCTGATGCTGGTTCCTAGACTGTTAGATAACATAACCTCATATCAGAAGGGTATTATTTACGCTACAAGACCGGCATCTGACATTGTTGCTAAGACCATTTCAAGATATGGCAAAAACGATACAATGGATTCAAGATTAGTGGATGCAACCTCAAGATATTTTGTTTACTCTTCTGATGTATGGGGATTCTGGTTTATTTATGATGCAGAAGGCAAATACAAAGAAGGCATCAAAAACTGGACATCCTGGGCTGCTTCTGTTGATTCTGGTGCTAAAAATGCTGGCATTTACAACGTCAAGTCAGATGATGTATATCAGATCTTAAAGTACTGCAATCAGATGCTTGAATATGCGCTTGGTCTGCTCAATGATGAGAATATATCGCATTTTGAAAGTGACAATAATATATACTTTGCAAAAGGTGTAGCCACGGTTGTGGATGATGTTCTTAGGGGACTTATTGCTGTCGATTCCTCAGTTGTTCTAAGAGGTGGCTCTGAAAATGTGGATGTGGCGCTAAACCGCTTAGGATATGTAAGAAACTTTAATCCATGGTATGTGGTCGCAGGTGGTAACAAGAGTGGAGATGCAATGCTTCCAAATCATGTTGCTGCCCTTGCCCGCCATATTGATGTTGCAGCAAACCGAGTAAATGACATCATGCAGTCTATGGAAAAATAGATAGCAGATGTACAAACGCATTTTTTCATTTTTTGAAAATCTTATTCCCCCTTTTCCTGAGAGAAAAGGGGATTGTCCTCCTAAGAAGCTTATTCCTTTTGTTTTCTACTACTCAAGAGGACTTTTGCGTTTTTTTATTGCGGTAGCACTTTTAAATTCCCTAATAGCAGTGGGGGAAGCTTTATTTTTTGTCTGTCTAGGTATGATTGTTGACTGGACGGTATCAACTCCAGCTCACTCCTTTCTCTCAGAACATGGCAGTTCACTTTTTGTGATGTTAATCTGTGCTGGTGTACTGTTACCTGTAGCCTCTGTTTTTCATTCTCTGCTGATTCATCAGACGCTGTCGGGAAACTATTCAATGCTTGTAAGATGGATCATGCATTCATATCTTTTAAAGCAGAGCCTGTCTTTTTTTACTCAGGAGTTTGCAGGCGGTCTTGCCAATAAGGTCATGCAGACGTCATTAGCAGTAAGAACAGCAATGATAAAACTCATAGATGTGGCAGTTCATCTTGTGGTATATGTCATTACCATGCTGCTAATGCTTAATCATGCAAGTCTGTACCTGTGTATTCCTCTTTCTGTCTGGCTAGTCATATATGTTCTGACACTAGGTATTTTTATTCCAAGATTAAGAAAATCATCAAAGGAGCAGTCTGACAGACGTTCAGTAATGGTTGGCAGAATTGTTGACAGTTATACCAATATTGCTACGGTAAAGATTTTTGGTGGTCATGGCA
>JBJEWX010000168.1:0-2202 GCA_051885275.1 Succinivibrio sp.
TGTACTGTCCCTCAACACTGGCCTCATAGCCTGAGGTATCAGCATCCTTTTGTGAAAAATCGTTAGCAAGTGAATCCTTACTCTCAAGGGTATAAGGATAGCTGCCTTCAACTACAATCACCTCTTTGCCGTAGGTTTCACGCACATAGCGGATATTGTCCTCAAGCTCTCCAATCTTGCCGTCCCACCAGGTGTACATGGACATGCCGACAATATCAAATGGCACCTCTCGCTTTGTAATCTCTCCAAACCACCATTTGAACATACCGTTGTCAGGTCCTTTAGCAAGGTGAAGCATAACCGGACAGTCTGCATCGCCCTTTGCCTCACTGAAGCCTTTAATTGCTGATTTTAAAAGCTGTGACAGACGGTCAAACTCGTGGCCATCTCCACCCCAGCTCTTACCGTCAGGCCAGAGAATACCTGAATTTATTTCATTGCCGATCTGCACCATGTCAGGCATTGCTCCTTCCTTTCTGAAAGTTTCAATGGTCTGTCTTGTGTATTCCTCAATTGCCCTGTTAAGCTCTTCAAAAGAAAGCTTCTCCCAGGCTTTTGGCTTAATCTGTTTGCCAGGATCAGTCCAGAAGTCTGAATAGTGGAAATCAAGCAGGAATTTAAGACCAAGAGATTTAGCTCTCTTTGCAAGAGTTAAAGTGGTTTTAAGATCATTATGACCGGCACCATAGGTGTTACCGGACTCATCATATGGATCAACCCAAAGTCTTACACGAACATAGTTAAATCCGCTGTCTTTTAAGATCTCAAGACAGTCCTGCGGCTTACCATCTTTGTTAAGGTATACAAAACCGCTCTCTTCCATCTCTAAAAGCTCAGATACATCTGCGCCTTTGATAAAGTTAGCCGGAAGATTAACCTTCTCATAGGAAACCTTCTCTAAAGGAGCATTTGCCCTGGTATTTCCTGCATCTGTTGATGAACAGGAGGCAAGTGATAAAGCCATAAGGGCAGATGCAATAACAGATAATGATTTTTTCATAGTTTATTCCTTAGTTTGTTTTTATTAACCTTTTGAACCGCCGGCGGTAAGTCCTGATACAAAGAACTTCTGCAGCCATAAGAAGAGCAGAGCAACCGGCACAGAAATCAGTACCGCACCTGCCGCATAGGTGGTATAACTTGCACCCATCTTCATGGATACCAGGTTATAAAGACCAATTGGCAGGGTAAACTGATCTGGAGTTCTTAAAATAGTGGTTGAGAGAATGAAATCTCCAAGCGGACCTGTAAAGGAGAACAGGGCGATTACCGCAATAATAGGTTTTGACAGAGGCATAATGATCTGACAGAAGATTCTGAAATGACCTGCTCCATCCATTCTTGCAGACTCGTCAAGATCGCGTGGGATAGCGTCAATATAACCCTTCATCAGATAGGTGTTCATAGGGATCATGCCACCTACATAGATTAGAATAAGCGCAAGGTGTGAATTAACAAGACCAAGCATCTGTGAGAGCACAAAGATTGCAATTAAAGCTGAGAACTGAGGGATCATCTGCAGGAGCAGGAACAGTATCAGTCCATTCTTGCGTCCAACGAAACGGAAGCGGGAGAAAGAATAGGCTGTAAAGCTTACAAAGATCAGAGTCAGCACCATGGTAAAGAAACTAATCTTCATGGAATTAACATACCAGGTGACATAATCTACCTGACCGTTAAACAGTGCGGCATAGTGCTCAAATGAGATATTCTTTGGAATAATAGATGAGCTCATAAGGCTGTTGCCTGGATTTAAGGAGGCACCTACTGTCCAGATTAGCGGATAGATAATCAGCAGACTGACAAAACCTATTACAAGCCAGGTCAGGGTCAGTCTGATAAAAGTTTGTCTTTTAATACTGCTTTTAACCATTTTTATAAACCTTTATTTTTTAGAACCCTATAAAGTCAAGCGTTACATCATCTCATCGTTTTTGAAGGCACTTGATCTTCTGAACTGCCAAAGCGCAATGCCTACCACAAAGATTGACAGCAGGATGGTAATTGCAGCTGCCACGGCATACTGAGATGAGCTCATGGTCAGTTTGTAAATCCATGACACAAGAATATCGGTACCGCCGGCATTTGAGCCTGGAACTGCAGGTCCGCCGTTGTTGAACAGGTAGATGATATTGAAGTTGTTAAAATTAAATACAACTTTCCCAAAATCGTTGTACTATATGCTCTTTTTAGGCCTTCCCG
>JBJEWX010000169.1:0-9909 GCA_051885275.1 Succinivibrio sp.
ACCTGGATTAGATTAAGGTTATTTTTATGTTAGTTAAAATCCTGAACTTTTTACCGGTTATTGTTTTTTTTGTATCCTATAAGATAACCACAAATCTTGTGCTGGCTACAGCCTTGATTATTGCGGCCTGTATTATTTCCACCGCCTTAGAATTCCTCATTACAAAATCTATTTCAAGAATACAGATTTTCATGATTGCTGCAGTGCTTATCTTTGGTATTCCTACCGTGCTGTTAAAAGATCCATCAATCATAAAATGGAAGGTTACGGTAGTGAACTTCCTTCTGGCGGCTGCAATTTTTGTATCTCAGTTTATCTTAAAGAAAAATCCGTTTTCATATCTGCTTGGCCACGAGATAAAACTGCCAGAGGAGGCATTTGCCTCAATGAGCAGAATGTGGATGGTGTTTTTTGTGTTCTCAGGCCTTTTAAATATTGTGATAGCCTTCTATCTGCCTGAGCTGTTTGGTTTTACTAAAGAGTATGCTGAGCAGATCTGGGTTGATTACAAGTCATTTGGCAATGCTATACTCAATTTTTTATTTGCGCTTGTCTGCATCTTTATTCTCTTAAAGAAATATCCTGATGCGCTAAAAGAAGAATTAAATAAGAATAAAAACTAAGGAACCCATTACTATGCCTGATCAGAATTTTGGTAATATCAAATACGCCGTAATACCAGTTGCAGGTCTTGGAACAAGACTTTTACCTGCCACAAAGGCTATTCCAAAGGAAATGATGCCTCTTGTTGACAAGCCTTTAATACAGTATGTGGTATCAGAGGCAGTTGCGGCCGGTATTAAAAATATTGTGCTTATCACTCATTCCTCAAAGAATGCAATTGAGAATCATTTTGATACCTCCTTTGAGCTTGAGGCTACTCTTGAGAAGAGAGTTAAGCGACAGCTTCTCTCTGAGGTACAGAACATCATTCCAAAGGATGTTTCTATCCTTAATGTAAGACAGGGTGAATCAAAAGGACTTGCTCACGCAATTCAGTGTGCCTACCCAATAGTTGGTAACAATCCTTTTGCCATTTTACTTCCTGATGTCATAATTGATGAGGCAAAAGCTGATCTTAAAGAGGATAATCTCTCTGCAATGATAAGACGTTTTGAGGAAACAGGAATTCCTCAGATCATGGTTGAGAAGGTACCTGAAGAGGCTGTTAGCTCATATGGTATTGTTGATATAAATAACAGGGAATTAAATCAGGGACAGTCTGAAAAAATAAGAACCATGGTTGAAAAACCTTCAATTGAGGAAGCTCCTTCCCGTTATGCAGTAGTAGGCCGATATGTACTGCCTGCTGAAATATGGTCTCTTTTCAAAAAGACTCCTATAGGTGCCGGTGGTGAGTTTCAGTTGACAGATACAATTGATATGCTCATGAATGTTATGGATATTGAGGCCTACAATATTGTAGGTCAGTCTCATGACTGCGGCAACAAGCTTGGATATACAAAGACCTTTATTGAATATGCCCTAAGACATGGAGAGCTTAAGGATGTATTAAAGGACTATGTAAAAAAACTTGTAAAATAAGATATATACCAATGATAAAAGATGTCTTATTTATCCAAGAGATCGTGTAAGACGTAGTTCGCTATGCTGTGGTCTATGAAACAGGAATCCCACGACTTCAGTTGTGGGAGTGTCTAATTAGGGATTGGCTTAAGTTAGAGTGAAGAAGATCATGAACTGGAAAATTCTGCTCTCACTTATGGTTTCTTTTGCTCTTTTGATGAGCTCAAGCTATACCATGCTTATCCCCTTTTTACCTGTATACATGAAAGATGAGCTTGGAGCTACTGATGAAACTGTCGGTATCTGGTCAGGCATTACCTACGCAATAACCTTTGCAATCAGCGCCATTGTCTCTCCTCTGTGGGGTAAACTCTCTGATAAAATGGGTAAAAAGCCCATGATGATTAGATCAAGTGTGCTAATTGCCATTACCTATTTTTTAGGCGGAATTGTCTCTACGCCTTTTGAGTTGTTTCTGGTTAGAGCCTTTCAGGGCTTTGCTGCAGGCTTATGGCCTGCCTGTCTGGTTATGGTTTCAGCCTATGTACCAAAAAACAAGCTTGGATTGAGCATGGGACTTATGCAGAGTGCAAATATCTGCGGTGGTATTATAGGTCCTCTTTTAGGTGGAGTGCTGGCAACCGTTTTTGGCATGCGAAACTCCTTTTTTGCAGGCTCTGCCGTCCTGTCTTTAATTACACTGATTACGGTTATATTCATTAAAGAGCCTCCTGCAGCAGCTGATGCAGATAATGACACAAATGGCTCAAAGATGAGTTATTTTGAGCTTATTAAAGACAGGAATGTCCTGCTTTTACTTTTTTGTGTATGTATTACAAATCTTGTGATAATGCAGATCCAGCCAATTGTTGCACTGTATGTTGAGAGCCTGAGTGATAATAATGATAATTCCGTTCTCCTTACAGGTATTATTCTCTCCTTAGGTGGAATTGCAGGGGCTTTAGCCTCTCCAATCTGGGGAAGGACAGGTCAGAATAAGGGCTTTTTTAAAACTATTACCCTGGCCTTTATAAGTGCGGGACTTTTAATGTGTCTGCAGAGTCTGCCTGATGATCTTGTCATCTTTGGGCTTATGCAGTTTTTATGTGGCTTAGGCTTTTCTGGTATTTTCCCCTCAGCAAACTCAATTATGGTGCTCTTTACTCCGCCTAAGGCCCGTGGAATCGGTTTTGGAAGTCTGTTCTCCGCTCAGATGATAGGTGGTGCTTTAGGTCCTGTCATAGGAGGTCTGCTTGCAAGTTTTATCTCCTACAAGTCAGTTTATGTCCTCTCAGGCTCTCTTCTCTTTTCTACAGGAGTTTATCTTTTGTTTCTCGCACCTGCCTCCTTTAAGGAAAAGGCAGGTATTACAAGGGAAAACTATTCAAAACGTAATGGAAAGGATTATCTTAAGCGTATAAAAGATGATCTTGAAAAAGAAATGTCAGAAAACTGTAAAAAAGAATAACTGTGCCTTTAATTATTATGCACAAATAAAAAACAATCAGTGCTCAAAAACAAGGCTTTAATTTATAATACTCCCTTTTTAAGTGCATTTTATCTCTCCTAAAAGCAGTAAAGCTATACTTTAAAATAAAAACCAAAAAGGTATAACTATGACTACTCAAAGTATTGGGGAGCGTATCAAAAAAGCTCTTTATGACAAGAGAATGACAGGCTTTGAACTTGCTTCAAAGGCAAGTATCTCAGAGGGTGGCTTATCTCAGATCATTAACGGTAAAATCAAGAATCTTAAGGTGGATACTGCTCTTAGAATTGCCAGTGCTCTTGAGATTGATCCTATGCTGCTGATCCTTGGAGAAGAAGGCTCGGCTCAAAGATATCTTAATAATCAGAACAGCTCTGACTGTGAATATTTTCAGATACCAAGATATGAGGTAACCTTTAACAGGGATACTGACAAAGAGCCTAAGTTTACAGAGTTTAAATACGACAGAATTACCACTTTCCATAAGTCCTACTTTGACAAATATGGAATTCGCAGTGCCTGCTTTTGCAAGAGTTTTAAAGTAAGCGGCGACAGTATGGAGCCACTTATCAAAAATGGTGATTATGTGGTAGTTGACTGTGATCCTAAGCTTAGAATTGTTGATGGTGACATATATGCTTTCTGTGACAGTAAGGGACTGCATGTGAAACGACTTATAGCTCCTTTAAGAGGTGGACTTATTATCAGATCGGACAATACCTCCTATGAGGATGAGTTTTTAAGCAAGGATGAGCTTGCCTCTATCTGTATTATCGGACATGTGATAGACAGAGCCGGATCATTGGTGGGAGCTTAGCTTAAGGCTTAGATATTTGAGTTTTTGGTGTTTATATTTGAGATCTTTATTCATATAATGAAGTTATATGGATAAAACGAAACTCTCAGTATATGTGCTGATATTCAACATGCTTCTTTTAAGCAGCGCCAATACCATGGTGATGCCCTTTGTACCACTGTACTTAAAAGAGGAGCTTCAATGTGACGGTGGCTCTCTGGCGCTGTATACCGCTCTTGCCTATTCGGTTACCTTTATTGTAAGTATTTTTGCCTCACCTCTATGGGGTAAATTTGCTGACCGCTTTGGTAAAAAGCCGATGCTGATTAGAGTTTCCCTGATACTTACGCTTTCCTATCTATTAAGCTTTCTTGCAACAACTCCTCTGCAGCTTTGTTTTTCAAGAGCCCTGCAGGGCCTGGCATCAGGTATGACACCGGCTTTTTTAGGGCTTTTATCGGTGATTAGTCCTAAAAATAAAACCTCAACCACCATGGGTTTTATTCAAAGTGCCAATCTTACAGGAACTATAATAGGACCTGCTCTAGGCGGCGCCCTATGTCAGTTCTCAGGGGTTCGGGAATGCTATTTTATAATCATGTGCATTTCCTTTTTTACCATGGTTTTAAATATCTTAATCATAAATGAGCCTAAAACCGCCAGCAAAACCATTTTATCAGAGCATCATATAAAGGAGCTTTTAAAAAGCAGGCTTATCATTTCACTCTGTATCTGTACGCTTTCAACCTCAATGTCAATTATGATGATTGTGCCGATGCTTTCAGATTATGTCTTAAAGCTAAACGGAGATGCTAATGCCTTAGCTCTAAGCGGGGTGATTTTTTCACTAAGCGGTGCAGCTGGAGTTATAGCAGCTCCTTTCTGGGGAAAGGTAAGCAACTTTATAAACTATCATTATGTGATCTTGATTGGTCTTGTAATGTCAGCTGTATGTTACCTGTTACAGGGATTTGTATCAGATCTTGTAATCTTTGCAATAATTCAGTTTACTTTTGGCTTTTTCATATGTGGGATTGCTCCATCTGTCCACTCAATTATCTCAGAGGAAATTGCACATGAACACCAAACCAAAGCCTACTCACTGATATATAGTTCCTCTCAGATAGGAAACCTGTCAGGACCAGTTATACTTACCCTAATTTTAGGCTTAAGTTCCTATGAAGATGTGTTTTTTTCAATCGCTGCAATTCTTTTAATGGCAGGCTGTTCATTTATTTTTGTGCATAAAAAAAATTATTAAAATGATCAAAAAATATAAATTTTTTAATGGAAA
Organism: Succinivibrio sp.; assembly: GCA_051885275.1. GTDB lineage: Bacteria > Pseudomonadota > Gammaproteobacteria > Enterobacterales > Succinivibrionaceae > Succinivibrio. Next base: position 5,107 of record JBJEWX010000169.1, read on the forward strand.
ATTTCAGCCTTGGCATTATTATAAAGATTGTGTATTCATAAGAATTATTCTCATTTACTTTATGCAGTTATTGAGTTATTATAATAACTAAGAATTATTCCTATTAAGGTTATTTATGGACATGTTGCAACATAGAAGGAATAGTAAACAGAGAGATATTATAAGGAAGTATCTGCATGGAAGGACTGATCACCCAACTGCAGACAAGCTCTACTCTGAAATACATCAGGAGTATCCTTCAATATCTCTGGGAACAATTTACAGAAATCTTATCTGTTTAACAGAAAGCGGTGAGATACAGGCATTAAACCTAGGAGACGGATCAACCCATTTTGATCCTAATCCAAAGCTCCATGCCCATTTCTACTGCAAAAGATGTAAATCTATCTTTGATCTGTTCTCAGATAAGTTTGAGGATGTCATAAATGAAGCTATTAGCGAATTTAATGGCAAAGTTGAGGACTGTAAGGTAAGCATTACCGGAATCTGTCCGGAATGTTCAAAAGATTAACAAAACACATGCAATATTTATAAAGGAGTTTTTATGAACAAGTATGCCGGCACAAAAACCGAGAAGAATCTTCAGACTGCATTTGCAGGTGAATCACAGGCACGTAACAAGTATACCTACTTTGCTTCTGTAGCAAAAAAAGCTGGTTATGAGCAGATTGCCGCAATCTTTTTAAAGACTGCAGATAATGAGAAAGAGCATGCAAAAATGTGGTTTAAGGAGCTAGGTGAGCTTGGTGATACTGCAGAGAATCTTTTAGCAGCAGCTGAAGGTGAGAATTACGAATGGACTGACATGTATGACACCATGGCAAAAGAAGCTGAAGAAGAAGGTTTCACTGAGCTTGCTGCCAAATTCCGTGGTGTAGCTGCAGTTGAAAAGCGTCATGAGGAAAGATACCGCAAACTTTTAGAGAATGTGAAGGCAAAGCAGGTGTTTGAAAAGTCAGGCGTAACAGTATGGGAGTGCCGCAACTGCGGTCATATCGTTGTTGGTACTAAGGCTCCAGAGCTCTGCCCTGTATGCAATCATCCACAAAGCTACTTTGAAGTAAGAGCTGAAAACTACTAATCAGGATAATTGCTAATCTAAGCTAAATTTCAAGCTAATCTGTCTATTGCAAAGGAGAGTGAATACTCTCCTTTCTGCTTAATTAAATCATATAAAACTGTTAATTCTTAACCTGTTGAAACCTTTTCTTGGAAGGTTTTCCATTGCATATAAAGTTTTGACAGCTCCCTATGGCTGAAGGCAGGGCTTTTCATCACAATTTGGTAAAAGCTATGTCTTTGTAGTTCACACTCTGTCTTTGAATAATGCATCAGAACAGCTTTTCAATATTTTCAATATCAATATTGTACTTGTCATACTCAGGAGGAAGTCTTGGAATTGCCCCATCAATCTTCAGGATCATCTTCGGCATGAAAGCTTTAGCACCTGTGGTTGGGTTATACATTTCTAAAACCTCATACATCTCAGGATAGATAAGCTTTTCTCCTCCGATAGTGATTTTCTCTGGAACATCAATTTTTTCAACATAATTTTTGCCAAGACTTCTGATTAGTTCATCATCAAATCGAGCTCTGTCAGAGACCTGACTTTTAAAATAACTGACTGCTCTTTCACTTTTACTGTTATGATACTTCACTGCTTCTGGGGCACCTTCCATAAAGGCTATATCACCAAAGTAAATACCCTTACACAATATCAGTAGCTGATTGAAAAGCTTTCTTGAGTTTACATTTTTGGTATAGATGAAGTACTTAAGCAGGGAATCCACAGATTTGACAGATCGGTTTTTGAGATCATACAAAATTGAATAGGCCTCTGTTTCATCTGTTGCAACACCATCTCCATTCATAAGCATTAAGGCGTAAAGAATACCACCTGTAGAATCTCCACAGTCATATGCCTGTTTAAAAATATCTGAGGTAGCATAGATTATTTTGGAGTTATTTCGGTTTTGCACTAAGGCCAAGACTCCAACTGCAGTAAGTGCCGGACCATAATTCTTTTTAGCTGCATTCTTAAGATGCCGCATACCTTCAAGAAAAGAGGTTTTAGTCTGAGTTCTTAATTTGATTAGACCTATTGAGTAGTTTGCAACAGGATCATCTTTTCTAGCAGCATCCTCATAAAGCTCCATTGCCTTAGTGTAATCTCGGTTGCACCCATAGCCATGCCAGAGCATGCCTGCCAGACGACTTTTAGCTGCAACAATAGATTCCTCTCTTGCTTTTTCCCAGGATTTAGCTGCACTTGCCGGTGAAACATCATTCTCTAATCCTAAAAAATCGATATCACCTCTGTAAAGTCTTGCCTCTTTTGAGCCTAACGATACAGACTCGTTGACCATTCTGATGTAGTCAGAGGTGTTCATACAAAGTTCAATACCTCTTTCATACATATTCAAAAGAGGGTTATGTTTTTTTAGGTATTCCTCAGAATATTCTTTTAAAGCCTCATTAAAATAGTAAATGGCTGATCCTGCCCCCTGGGCATTGCCATAACCTAGCAGAGCGAGATACCCCATAAGCTCGTAAGAGCCATAAACATTCTTATATTTGGCACATTCGCGTGAATACTCTAAAGCTTTTGAGAAATTTCCGGATTTTGCACTAATCCAGGCTAAATAAGGATAAGCTTCTGCAGCTCCGGCTTTACCTGCCTGCACAAGAAAGGTCTGTGCTTTATGAAGATTACCCTCTTCCATAGCTTTAAGTCCTGCGACCACGTAGCTTTGTCTTGTTGTATTTGTATACTGCAGATATCCTGTAATTACCAAAAAGGAGCCTGCTGCAAACATTATTGAAAGAACAGCTATAGCAAAGGGAATGGAATGAGATTTGATAAACTTTTTAACTCTGCTAAAAAGCTTTTCCTGACTGCGGTATTTAGTATCACTCTTTTTCATTTTAATGCCCTGTCTAGTATCCGGTATTAGCCCCTACATCAGGAATATTCACTTCCATGTCCTTATTAATCATAGCGCTGTCTCTGTCAATTGTAATGAGGGCGTTTCTTGAGGTTACAGACTGATCTGCAAGAGGGTTTTCCTCTCTTGTATTAAGGGTAAGTTCATTAAAAGGAATAATGCTGATAATATCCTCATCAATTCCCGCATCAAGATAGTATTTCTTTATGGTTTCAGCTCTTTCTCGGGCAAGAAGCACATTATCTGCATTCTTTTCCATATCATAGGCATAGGCTCTAATTACAATCTTGATGATAGATTTATCAAGCTTAAGATATTCTAGCTGCTCATTGAGCATATTGAGTGACTTTGCGGTAAGGTCATGAGATTTGACCTTAAATACTAAAGGCAGCATCTTTATATCATTAAAGTTTACTCTGATAAGCTGTTCCTGGCAGGCAAGATATCGTTTAAAGGCATCTTTAAAACCTAAAGGGCTTATTACAGGAATGATATTCTCACCTGGAGCTAATTTATCATCGGTATATGGCATCATGATCTGATTGCCGTGAGATAGTTCAGAGAGGATCTTCCAGGACAAGGTCGGACCGATATATGGATTAAATCCAGGATAAAGCTCAATTTTTCCAAGCAGTTTTTCAGAACCAACTGAATGCCATTCTGGTTTTGTTGAGATGAATCTCATGTAACTGGACTGCCCTATACCAAGTCTTGGATGAACCGCCAAAGCTGAGCGTGGGGTACGACCTGAATATGTCATAAAATTGGCAAAGCCGTATTCAGGAATGTCAAAAACCAGTGAACAGCTGAGTCTGTCACCATTGCTTGACCAGAGCTTTTTTGAAGAAGGATCAATGCTAGCCTGATACCTTATCTGAGAAAAGGCATTGAAAGATAACAATATCAATGCAGCAGACAGTGTTTTAAATAGAAAACTTCTTCTCATAATCAGGATCTCTTATCAATTGACCAAATACAGCAGTATAATAATCTGTAGTATCTATTGCAATTATAGTGCCAAATATCTTATTGTTCTAAATGATTAGGCTTATTTTGTGATTAAATGACAGGCTCTGCAGCTGATTAAATGAGAGTTAATCACAAAATGAGGTTCTATCATTGATGATTGATCCTGACACGGCAATTAAAATTTAAGATCAGCCGTAAATATTTGCAGATTCTGACTGACTGATCATAAGATATGATAGTTATCATCAATTTTTTTGAAGTATAAATTCCTATGCATAGACTGGTAATTTTTGCCTTTTACAATAAGAACTGTCATATCAGCAGTTATGTTATTTCATATCTAAAGTTTTTACATGAGCTTTCAGACAGAATTATCTTTATTGCTGACAATGGGCCTGATATGAAAGAGCTTGCAAAGATATACCCTTATGTCTGTCATATTGAATGCAGGCCTCATGGTGAATATGATTTTGGATCATATAAGAGAGGTTTTTTATACGCTAAAGATAATAATCTCTTAGATGAGGTAAATGAGATTATATTCTGCAATGACAGCTGTTTTTGTATCTCATCATTAAAGAATGCCTTTGACAGGATGGATAGGAAAGCTTGTGATTTCTGGTCGATGACAGCAAGCAATGAGTATGAACCCCACCTGCAGTCATTTTTTATTACTGTAAGACGCAGGATGTTCATGTGTGAAGATTTTTACAGCTATCTTTATAATGTAAAACATCTTGATAATTTTGTAGATATAGTTAAAGCCTATGAAATTCCCCTTAAAAGAACATTTGAATCTTTAGGGTTTAAAGGAGAGAGTTATTTGGAAGTATCTGATAAACTCAATCCAACTTTCTATCCTACACAATGCTTAAAACAGCATATCATT
>JBJEWX010000170.1:0-2193 GCA_051885275.1 Succinivibrio sp.
CCTTGAGAAAATCAGCGAAATCTCCCTGCTTCCGGCTCATGAATTCCCGCTTGATGAGGAGGCTATAAGCTGTTTTAGAAGTAACTACAGAGATGTCTTTGTAGGGGCCGATCTTAAAAAACACACTATCTATCAGGCAGTCTCAAGAGGTGCAATTCCTGCAGGTATTGAATATTACCTGCCTTTGTTCTTTTCTAAGACCTCAAGTGTATTTGATTACCTAAATGAAGGCTTTAAAATCATTACACTTGGAAATATTAAGGATGCCGCTTTAAACTATGATGTGGAAATCCATAAAAGAGCCTTAGAGTTTGCCGGTAATTCAGATCATCCGCCGCTTCCAGCACAGTCTGTTTTCTTGACAGTTCCGGATATTGAGAATAATTTAAAAAAATTCCAGAGGATTTCCCTATATAGAAATAAGTTTGAGGATTCTGAGCTTCAAAAACGCGGAGTATACAATACTGACTTTCAGGAAGTTCCGCAAATTGCCTTTAATCATAAGGAAAAGGATTCCTACGGGGCCTTTACGGCTTTCTGCAATGATATGATCGATAAAGGTTACAGGATCCTGATCTCTGCAATTTCAGAGGGTCGCCGCCAGTCTCTAAGAGAAATACTGCCTGAGGCAGTATGCGGAAAATTCGGCATAAAGGCAGCCTCAAGCTTTGAGGACTTTTTAAACAAAGATGCTCCTTTGATGATGACCCTGGCCCCTTTTGACGAAGGTCTTATTATTCCATCTGCAAAACTTGCCTTTTTAACTGAAAGCGAGCTTTTAGGCTTTAAGGTAATCAAACAGAAACGAAAGTCCTCCTCAAAATCCCAGCTCTCAGAAGATACCATCATTAAAAACCTCTCCTCGCTACAGGAAGGTCAGGTGGTTGTGCATATTGATCATGGTATCGGCCGCTACCGAGGACTTAAGCTTTTAGATATCGGAGGTATTAAGGGAGAGTACCTTGCAATAGAATATCAGAACGGGGATATGCTCAACATCCCAATCACCTCTCTATCAAGAGTTGCCAGATACTCAGGCTCTGAGAATCCCCCTTTATCCAAACTAGGTAATGACACCTGGTCTAAAAAGAAGGCAAAGGCAGCCTCTAAAGTTACAGATGTTGCTGCCTCTCTTTTGGATCTTTACGCAAGACGAGCTGCAGTTGAGGGAACTTCCTATATAGCTGATGAAAAGGCGCTTGATGAGTTTTCCTCAGGCTTTGGCTATCAGGAAACTCCTGATCAGATGATGGCAATTAACAATACCATAGCAGATCTTGCCAAAAGCCATCCAATGGATCGCCTAGTCTGCGGTGATGTTGGTTTTGGCAAGACAGAAGTTGCCCTAAGAGCTGCCTTTGTGGTCGCCTCCTCAGGCTCGCAGGTTGCCATACTTGTACCTACCACTATTCTTGCTGAGCAGCATTATCAGAACTTTAAAGAGCGTTTTGCAGGAACTGCCATCAACGTTGAACTGCTCTCCCGCTTTAAGACTGCAAAACAGCAGTCAGAGGTAATTGAAGAGCTTGAAAAAGGAAATGTTGATATTATTATCGGAACCCATAAGCTGCTCTCAAAAGATATCAGATTCAAAAAGCTTGGCCTTATCATTATTGATGAGGAACACCGCTTCGGAGTCAAGCAGAAAGAGAAATTAAAGCAGATAAAGGCTCAGGTGGATCTTTTAACTCTGACTGCGACTCCCATCCCAAGAACTCTTAATATGGCAATGGAGGGTATGCGCGAGCTTTCAATTATTGCCACACCTCCAGAGCACAGACTTGCTGTTAAGACCTTTGTAACTCAAAGAACCGACTCTGTTACAAGAGAGGCCATCATGCGTGAGCTTCGCCGAGGCGGACAGGTCTATTATCTGCATAATGATGTATCCACCATAAACCAAAGAGCAGAACAGCTTTCACAGCTGGTGCCTGAGGCTAAAATCGGGATCGGACACGGGCAGCTAAATGAAAGAGAACTTCAGAAGGTAATGCGCGACTTTTACCATCAGCGCTTTAATCTGCTACTCTGCTCTACAATTGTTGAAAACGGGCTGGATGTTCCAACTGCCAATACCATAATTATCGACAGAGCCGATCTCTTAGGTCTGGCCCAGCTGCACCAGATTAGAGGAAGAGTCGGAAGATCTCATCATCAGGCCTATGCCTATCTGTTTACTCCTCCAGCTGAGCT
>JBJEWX010000171.1:0-2190 GCA_051885275.1 Succinivibrio sp.
GATTCTGTTGAAAGTTTAGGTCAGGTAAGTCCTGCAAACACGCATATAGAACTGCCTTTAGGCACTGAAAGCATACAGGCTGGTTTTCCCGCCCCAAATGGCGGATATATTGAAGGAAATCTGGATGTAAATGAGTTTTTAATAAAATCTCCATCTTCTACATATATCTATCGAGTTTCTGGTGACTCAATGAAGGATGCTGGTATTATGCCTGGAGATTATGTGCTTGTGGACTCTTCTGTTGAAGTTAGAAACAATGATATTGTGGTAGCTTCAATCAATGGAGAGTTTACTATAAAGGAAATAAGATTAGGCAGGGTAAATCAGCTGGTGCCGCGCAATGAAGAGTATCCTCCAGTCGCCATTGAAGAGAATTCAAATGTTGTGGTTATAGGTCCGGTGATTTCAGTTGTAAGAAAATATCACTAGCAATTTTATAAAAAACAATCGAAAAATTTTTTTTTTGCAATATTTTGTAGGTGTTAGCATCAGCATCTATAATGAACAGAAGAATTGTGCAGTAAAGCGGAATTTTTAATCACTTGTGCTCTTAAAATGTTCAAAGAACTGTGCAAGTATGATATACATATAAAGGTAGGACAAAACACAGATTTGATATGGTATAACAATATATATGATATATCTGTGCTCCTAAAATAATAATTACATCTGCAGTATTGCGATAACTGCAAAAACTGTTAGGACTCAGTTACTGAAAGTAATATCAGAAACATGAGATTAGTTGAGATTTAGAGAGTAAAGAGTTTTTAAGGAGTTAAATAATGATTGGTATCGTAGTTGTATCACACAGTCAGAAAGTAGCAGAAGGCATCTGTGATATGGTTGAGCAGATTTCTGCCTCTGGCGAGCACAAACTGCCAATTATTGCTGCAGGTGGCAACGCTGAAGGCAAGCTTGGCACCGATCCAAAGAAGATCCTCAATGCCATCAAGCAGTCTGACGAGGGTGAAGGCGTTGTAGTTGTCTGTGATCTAGGTTCAGGTGTTATCAGCTCACAGGCTGCAATTTCAATGCTTGAAGAGCCTTTAAAGAGCAGAGTTCGTATTGCCGATGCCCCTATTTTAGAAGGTGCTGTAGGCGCTGCTGTAGAAGCTGCATCCGATGCTCATTCTTCACTTGAAGCTGTTATTGCTGCAGCTGAGTCTTCACGTCAGCTTCACAAGAAGTAACAGTCTTCATTGCTGATATAAAATAGGCTTTTGTCAGATAAAAGAGATTATTTCAGGACCATAACAGTTTTCTGTTGTGGTCTTGTTAATTTAGAGGTTTCAATTATGAGATTGCCAAACAGAATTCTGCTGTCATCCCTTTTAGCTTTGTCAGTATGCGCACAGGCTCAAACTGACTGCTCAAAGGCTGGTATTATAGAGGTTAGAGGCACCTCAAAAACAGAGCTTATGCCTGATGTTGCTTTGCTTAGCTATACTGCAGTAAGTCAGAACAAAGATGCATCTTCTGCAAAAAAACTTACTGAGCAGAAAGTCTCAGCATTTGTCAGGGCTATTAAAAATCTTGGTTTAGCAGATTCCGCAGTTACAGCCTCATCGCTAAATCTTTATCCGGTTTATTCATACAGCAAGGATAACAAAAAGAATTTTGAAGGGTATTCCTCATCTAGGGATGTAAAAATTTCTGTAACAGATTTTGCTCTGATTGACAAAATCACTTCGCTTGCCGTTGAAAACTCTATCACCAGGGTTAATGGTTTTAGCTATTCAGTTAAAGATCTTTCAAAAGTAAAAGAGGTGACTGACAGACTGGCCATTGAGGATGCCAAAAAGAAGGCTTCTGTGCTTGCAGACGGCTTTAAGCTCAGTTTATCAAAACCCTGCAGAATTAGGTTTGAAGGCAGTTACAATGAGCTTATGCCTTTGCGGGCCACAGTTCTTAAGAGAACTGATGCTGCATCAGAGGAGCCTGCCTTCTATCAGCCTGAAAAAATCACAGTGACCTCTGAGGTTTTTGTTGAATACTCAATTGATGACTGATAATGCTGCTATCATCCTCACGGTTAAAAACGTGGAGATGCTGCAAGTTTTAGACAGAATACTGTATCCTATTCCTCAAAACTGCTTGTGATAGCATTTGAATAAAGTAATTCTTTTAAATTAAAGGGCTCTTCGTGCATAAGTGTGGGTAAAAATTGAAAGTAGAGCACGGTTAGAGCCT
>JBJEWX010000172.1:0-2189 GCA_051885275.1 Succinivibrio sp.
TGACAGGGTTAGAGCAGTTCTTCAAAGACTAAATCTGTCATTTTATAAAAATATACCAGTTATAGAGGTTGCTGGTACTAATGGAAAAGGATCTACCGCAGCCCTAATTGCAGGCTCTGTCAATGCAAGCAATCTTAAAGCAGGCCTTTATACCTCTCCACATCTGCACAGATTCAATGAAAGAATAAATATAGGCGGTACAGATGTATCTGATGAGATGCTTTGCAAAGCCTTGTCTTTGGTTTATGATGTAGCCTTAAACAGTAAAGATGGCAGAATAAATCTGACTTATTTTGAATATACAACACTTGCAGCCTTTGTCTGTTTTGATATGGCTAAGGTTGATGTGGCTGTGCTTGAAATTGGTCTTGGTGGAAGGCTTGATGCTGTGAATGTTCTTGATGCTTCTGTTAGCGTCATAACTTCAATAGGTCTTGATCATACCCATATCCTTGGTGATACCATAGAAAAAATTGCCCTTGAAAAAGCAGGAATAATCAAGGATGGCAGTGTTGTTGTGGTCGGAAGACTGCCAACTGAGGCTAAAGTTGCTGTAAAAAAATGTGTTTTAGAGCATAAGGCCACTCTTTTTGCTGAAGGTGAGGATTTTTCCTGTGAGGTTTCTGATAGCATAAGATATACTGAAAAGACAGAGAAAAATGTTCTCACGTTTAATCTTCCATATCCTAAGATCCCTTTAATCTGTGTACCTGCAGCTATTCGCACTCTCAGAGTCTTAATTAATATGGGGGTAAACATTACATCCGAGGGAATTAAAAAGGCAATTAAAACTGTTGCACTTCCAGGACGTATGCAGCTTGTAAGCCTCAATCCTCTTATCTATCTTGATGTTGCCCATAACCCTCCTGCAGCTGCTAATCTTGTAAAAACACTTGCATCAAGAGCAAAACTAGCAAAACGCTATGCGGTCATTGGAATGCTCAAAGACAAGGATATTGAGTCTGTTATTAAAATAATAGCCGAAAGTTTTGACGGCTTTTATGTGTCATCCCTTCACACTTTGCGCGGCGAGAAAAGCCAAAGGCTTTTAAGCGCTTTAAAGTGCGCAAATGTTGATGAATCTTTGGTAAAATCATATAACCATGTCAAAGACGCTTTAAAAGCCGCTATCAGTGATTCGGCACAGAATGATGAAATAATTGTGCTAGGATCATTTGTAACTGTCAGTGAAGCTATGGAAGAGCTTAAAATTTAATAGGATATAATTATGAGTATCTCAACAAATCTTAGAAACCGAATTGTAGGACTGCTAGTGGTCCTGTCTGTCATTCTGATCCTATCTCCATTGTTTCTGACTAATGAAAATTCAAAAGAAAACCCTAAAGCGGATGATTCAGCCATTGCCATCAATCAGAATGGAGCTGTAACAGATTCCTCAGGTCAGCTTGTTGCCGCAGCAGAGCATGATTACTCTGAAATGCTGGAAGCTCCTGTTGATGATCTTAAAAAGGACAGCTCCGATCCATTGTCTCTTGAATCTAATGCTCCAAAGGCAGATTCTCCTTTTGATGCTCTTAACAGTACTTCCTCTGCTAATGCCTCAAATGAGAGACTGTTCACTCAGAATGCTCTTGAAACCGCAGTCCCAAGCAATAAAGAGCTGACTGCCCAAAATACCTATGAGGCACCTGCAGTGGAAGAATCTTTAAAAACAGAAACCCTGCATTCTAGCAAGACTAAAAAGAGTGAGCAGAGCACTTTAAACAACAGACAATCTGATACAGTAGCAAAGACAAGCTTAGTGTCTGGTACCTTTGCCTCACAGATGGGCGTATTCTCAAAAAAAGAGAATGCTCAAACTCTGCTTAACAAGCTTAAAAACTCAGGCTTCAAGGCTGTAACTCAGAGTGTCAACATCAACGGCAGATCAGTTATCAGAGTTATTGCGGGAACTTCAAAAACCAGAGCTGGTGCTGAAAAGATTTGCAAAAGTGCCACAGCAAAAACCGGTGAAAAGTGCACTATCCTGTCTTTGTAGGAGTAGTATATGCTTTTAGATGAGCTTCACACTTACCTCAATGATTATCTTGATATAAAAGCATTTTCTGATCCTTCGCTCAATGGTCTGCAGGTTGAAGGCTTTAAAGAATGCACAAGTATCGCAACTGCTGCAACTGCTTCTCTTGAGGCAATTGATGCTGCAATTGATCTTGGTGCTGATACGCTCA
>JBJEWX010000173.1:0-2187 GCA_051885275.1 Succinivibrio sp.
TCCCTGTTATTTATAAAAAACAGACATACTAATTTTAGTAGCTTTGTTCTCAAAAAAAAAGGACTGCTATAACGATATAGTTCAAATTTTGAGCTTATGTTTAAATAATTAGTGCAACAAGTCGTTATAATAATTAGAATTCATTATCCTAGGTCAAATTCTGAGTAGCAAATATGTTTATTACAATCGCAGTAATATTTGTTCTGTTAGCAACATTCCTTCTCATCATAGTCAATATGTACAGTGACTATGTTACAAGACGTGAGCAGGATGCCAGGCTTATTTCTAATAAAGCAAAGAATATTATTGCTGAATGTGAAGAGCTGTTGCTCAATCAGGCACAGGTTGCCTTTTCAAAAACATTAGTTCTTGTATTGCACTACAGAATTATCCGTGCCCTAAGAAAAAGAGCAATTGATCCTAAGAATCGAGACGAGGTAAAAGAAAGAGTTGCCAACGAAGAAAAGATCATTGCTGAAATAAAAACAAACTATCAGGAGTCTAATACCTTTAAAGCTCCTGAAAATGATGCCATGGCTATCGCTCAGCTTAGAGTGATCAGACGTCTGCGCAGCATTTTAAAATCTGAGACCACCTCTGGTATTCCTCTTAATCCTACCCTTTTAAACAAGGAAGACAGAAGACTTTATATTCTGGTGCTGAAGGTTAATATCTCAAATCTTATTCAAAAGGTTTTTGAGATGAAAAGACTGCATCAGATAGGATCCTGCAGACAGTTAATTGACAAAGGAATAAGTGTTATTAAGGCCTCAGGTGTTAAAGACGGATGGCTTACCGAAAAAGAAGATCTGCTAACTAACCTTCTAAACGGTATCAATGCTGAATCTAAGCCAAAGGAAAACAAGAAGGAAGAGGCTGATGCTGACGGTCAGTCTGTTGCTGACAAGAATGATCTTGATGAGATCTTTGGCGATAAGAAGAAGTGGTAATAACCCGTATTAAGACATGGATTAGGACAAAGATCTTAACTGTTTGTTATATGAGTTAACCAGTTCTATGCAGAACTCCTGTTTCCCCAAAAAAATCATAAGCCCTTTTAACTCCTGCTTCAGACTTAACTTTTACTTGACACTCCCACGACTGAAGTCGTAGGATTCCTGTTTCATAGACCACAGCATAGCGAACTACGTCTTAAACTATCTCTTGGAGAAATAAAGTTACCTATGCATCAGAAACTTATAGGGGGTAGTCCCAAGGCTAATGCCGTTTATGTAAAACTGACCATTTCTAACCTCAAGTTTTCCAGAGTAACAGCCCTTTTCATCAGCTTTCAGAAAACTGTTTAATGCTGAATCGGCATCAGTTGAAATATTTAGAAAACCATTTAATGATTTTGGTAAGGTTTGAGCGTCTAAGGAAAACTCACCATTGGCCTTGTATTCATACGTGTCAGTTTTATCATTCCCTGCAGGAACTGTCATAAAAAATTTGGTCAAAGAGATCTTCTTGACTGAAGAAAAATTCTCAAGATAGTTATCCTGATTGAGACTTAGAGAATTCAGCATTGCTTCTCGGCTTATTCGGTCAACTGTCAAAGTCGCATACAGTGATTTGTAAACAGAAATATCATCAGCATCAGAATCAAGAGTGAGTTTTATGACAAATTCTGAATTTTCATCTGGTTTTGATGACTGTGCTGATATTGAGACAGAATCAAGAAACAGCTCAGATAATAAAACATCTTTTAATACAAGATGACTGTCACCATAGGATACAGGCAAAAGGTTATCATCAAGTTCAAGTTTGCCATTTAAAGCAAGTTTTGAAAAGCCTATCTGTGCGGAAGGATCCTGTGAATAATAGTTTGTGCAAAGCACTTTATAACAGAACTTTTTAAAATTATCTGATTTGACAGTTGCACCTACCATAAAGGCTTTACTTCTATCATAAGACTCAGAATCAGCCTGTGGATTTGAAATATTAAAAACAGCATTAAAGCTTTGGGTTAAATAGTTTACCTTTACGCTAAGATTAGCTGAAGCATCATTTTCTATTGCAGTCAGAGGAAGTAATTTGAGTTTTCTGTCTGCATTCTTGAATATCTCACTAAGATTGATCTGAGTATTTACTGACAGCAGACTAATCTCAGTTTCAAAAGGCGCATAACAATAGGAATTATTTCCTGCTGATACTATGTACCTTCCTCTAATATGAAACAGATCTCTA
>JBJEWX010000174.1:0-2187 GCA_051885275.1 Succinivibrio sp.
AAATCTCTTAACATCTGACCTAAGATAAACATCACAGATCCAATATTTCCAGATGTTATTTTAAATAGTGCCCTTGAGTTGTCCTGTGCAGCAAAATAGATTGCAACAGCCAAGGTAACAACCTTGATAATGTTTTTAAAAAATTCAAAAAGATTTTTTAAGGAAAATACCTTTTGTACCCACTTTTTAGGAGAAAGATTTTCAAGTTTTGGTAGTGCCGATTTAGGAGCGAATAACAGTCCTGTCTGAGCAAGAAGTGATAATAAAGATGCACTGATAACAGTCAGGACTATTGGAGCAATTATGCTAACAGAGGTTGATATAACGAGAGTACCTAAAATTTCCAGAGCTTCAGAAAAAGGTAGCACAGGGGCTTTGTTAAAGACAGTTGAGGTTACAGACAAAAGCTCAGAGAAAATGCCTTTTGCATTTATAATAAAATAAAAGATTATCACTGCAACTACAGCAAAAGATACAATTTCTGTGCTTTTTGCAATGTCTCCTTTTTCTCTTGAGTCCCTAAGCCGTTTGGGTGTTGGCTGTTCTGTTTTCTCGCCGCTCACAAGTCACCTTAACTTTTGTTTTTGTTATCATTTTTATAGTATTAACGAAAAAACAGAATTATCAAATCAATAAAGAAAAAAAATGTGATATATCTGATGATATATCCACATTTTTAATTAAGATGCACCAATTGAAAATAAAGTCTCCTGATTGGTAAGGAGACTTTAAAAAACATCAGCGAGTTCTTGCAAGTTCAGCACTCACATCTGATTCTTTCTGGATCTGAGAATTTGCACCTGAAAGGTAGGTATTGTACTGTCCCATGAAATCCTGGCATTCGATCATCAGCTGCTGAGTATCAGTTCCACAAGAACTTTCCTGTAAAGACTGAAGCTGAGAGATATAGGTATCAAACTGAGCCTGAGATGGGAATGAAGTAAAGTTTATTTTTGCAAGATCAATTATTCTTGAATCTCCAACTTTAGCCTCGTTGAGGATCTTCATTCTTGAATAGAAAAAATTGTCTTCAGTGCCCTTATAATTACGATATGGGAGATCGTTCCATTCAGAGCTGTTCTGAGGAAAACCATTTAGATTACTCTCTTTTTTGCCATCACGTTCGGTCTTTAGTTCTCTAAGAATATTGATAATTTCAGTATATTTTTTTGAATCTGCCTGGCTAGCTCTTATCTGTTCAATTTTATCTTTTGCCTTGTTCTTGTTGGTTTTAGCAAGTTCAAGCTGAACCATAGCAAAAATATACTGAATGCTCTTATTTCCAAGTTGCTGTGTTTCATTTACAGACAAAACGCTAGAAGCACCAACATTTGAGTTACTGTTAATTCCTACCATATCTGTCCCCTTTTATATTCTTAAAGCAGCATTTCTCATCATAGAAGAGATAGAATTACAATTTTTCCCATTGTTTTCTATTTTTTCTTTAAGATGCTGTACTCGCTTTTCACCTTCTCGCAAAGCCCTATTTTTTACATCCTCTACAAGACTTTCATCAATCTTTTCATCAAGAGATATTTCCTGTTTTGCAGCATCTATTGCAGACTCAACAGTTTTTTCAATCTTTTCAAGATCTTTAAGTTCTGACTCTACTTCATTTATAAAATCATCAACAAACTTTTCATCAATCATTTAATGCCCCCTTAACATGCTAGCTGCATGTTCTGTAATGATTTGATTTGTACAGTATCTGATAAAATGAACTCTTTAAATAAAAAAAATCTTCTAAAAACCTATCGATAGTATTCAAAACAGAAAACTCCACATATAACACTTATTTTTTGCCTTCTATTTTTTACTATGTAGTTACATAATAGTATATATTTTTTTATTAGTTAATACAAATTTATAATTTTGTGATCTTCTCTAAAATATTTTTTAAACTACGTTTAAAGCTGTTTTGCTCTGTAAATGGTGACAGATAAACTAAGGACAGCTATATAATTGTCAAACTTTGATCTTAAAACTATCCATAGCGAATCTTTATAATCTATAATTCAGTAGGCACACATATTAGACATTTTTATCAATATTTGTATACAAAACTAAATAAAAACAAATGCCAACAATATGAGGATCAAATGTTTGTTCAGATAAGAAAAAACAATAAATTCAGTTATGTTTACATTGTCGAGAGCTACAGAAAAGATGATGGCAGTGTAGGTCACA
>JBJEWX010000175.1:0-9862 GCA_051885275.1 Succinivibrio sp.
AGTTCATCGCCTCATAGGCAGCTCCACCTGACAGAGCTCCATCTCCTATTACAGCTACTACCTTGTTATGAGTACCAAGCTTGTTTTCTGCAACTGCAAGACCTAAGGCTGAGCCAATGGATGTTGAAGCATGACCTGTAGTTATCAGATCATATTCTGTTTCGCCCCTGTAAATGAAAGCATGCAGTCCACCCTTTTGCCTGATTGTTTTAAGTCTTTCCCTGTTGCCTGTGAGGATTTTATGTGGATAGGACTGATGACCCACATCCCATACAAGCTTATCTTCAGGGGTATTGAAAACATAGTGAATAGCGGCTGTAAGTTCAACTACTGCAAGACCTGAAGCTAAATGTCCGGCAGTTTTGCTTACCGAGTCTATAAGATATGTTCTAATCTCGTCACAAACATTGCGCAGCTCCTCTACAGGCAGTTTTCTTAAATCCTGAGGAGAATTTATTTTATCAAGCAGAGGAGTGGTAATTTCTGTCACGCTTTTATTTCTCATACTTAGGTTAGTGATCACGGTTTACTGTAAAACTGGCAAACTGCTCTAAAACTGAGGTATCAATATCATCAGGAAGCTCTTTTAATGCAGCTATAGCCTTAGCTGCACATTCAAGAGCAAAACTCTGAGCTTTCTCAAGCCCCATGAGTGATGGGTAGGTACTCTTGTCCAAAGACTCGTCCGCACCTTTTGTCTTGCCCATTACCTGTGTATCGCCAATAACATCAAGCACATCATCTCTCACCTGAAAGGCAAGGCCTGTATAAGTTGCATATTTATCAAGCACCGCCACAGTCTTCTCACTGACATTTTCAGCGCAGGCTGCTCCCATTAATACAGAAGCCCTGATGAGCGCACCTGTTTTCTTTGAGTGTAGAAGTCTTAACCTGTCTAATGATAGCTTTTTGCCTTCAGAATCAAGATCGATAGCCTGACCGCCGCACATACCAAGATAACCTGACTTTGTTGACAGGATCCTGCAAAGTTGAGCTACAGCTCTGTCGGTCAGTCCTGAGTCTTTTGATGAGAGGATCTCAAAGCCCAGTGTCTGAAGAGCATCTCCTGCTAAAAGAGCAACAGTCTGACCATACTTTACATGAACCGTCTCCTGTCCGCGACGCAACCTGTCATTGTCCATCTCTGGCATATCGTCATGGATAAGAGAATAGGCATGAATACACTCAATTGCTGCAGCTGCATAGTCAAGCTTATCATAACTTTGTAAGAAGGCCTTGCCTGTGGCATAAACCAAAAGAGGACGTGCACGCTTTCCTCCTAAAAGAAGACCATATTTCATTGCCTCCTTAAGATTTGGTGCGTCATTGTCCATTGTATCAATGTAAGAGCTCATAAAAGCATTTACACGTTCTCTTACATTTTGAGCAAATTCTTTTAATTCCACCGGTACACCTTATCACTAATAAAGATCATTGTTATAAGGAGATGTTTGTGAACCATCCTCCTCAAAAGGCTGAGTTCTCCTTTAAAATGGGAGATCACTCTCCCGATTTTTACTTAATGCTGTTTGTGAACTATCCTCCTCAAAAGACTGCGCAGCTTTCTTTCTTGCCACGCTAATCTTTTGAGAAAGTTCATCAAGCGTTTTTTTGCAGGATGTCGCAAGTTCCATTCCCTGGCTGTAAAGAGCTATCGCATCGTCTATCGCAAGCTCGCCACTTTCAAGTTTTTCAGCTATTTCCTCAAGACCTTTAAGGCGATCTTCAAGACTTGTCATTTGTTTTGTCTTACTTGCAGCCATGGTAATTTCCTATATTTATGAACGCAGTACAGCGTTGAGTTTAGCCTTAGCCTCTTCGACAATCCTTGAGGAAAGCTCATCAACCTGAGCGTCCTCTAGAGTCTGCTCAACATCCTGCGCAATTACTCCTAAAGCTACAGAACGTTTGTCTCCTAAAGACTCATCTTCAAAGATATCAAAGATCCTGACATCCTGAATAAGCTTTCCTCCTACTGATTTTATCAGAGAAGTAAGAGATGCAACCGGAACAGACTTATCAATTACAAAAGCAAAATCTCTTCTTACTGAAGGGAATTTTGAAATTGGGTGATATGAAGGAACCACTCTTTTTTCAACTGCACTTCGTAACATTTCAAAAACTGCAACTTTCTGCTTAAAGCCTAAGGCCTTTGCTGTAAGAGGGTGAAGCATACCCACATAGCCTACCTCTACGCCGTCCTTGAAAATATCAGCACTCTGGCCTGGGTGCAGGAACTTCTTTTTGCTTCTTTCAAATGTGTATGCCTCTGTATTTGCTGTAATTGCAAGAAGAGACTCTACATCGCCTTTGATATCAAAGAAATCTACTGCCCTGCTCTTTTGAGTCCAGCTCTCATCAGCCACATCACCGACACTGATGCCGGCTATCATTGACTCCTGACGAACACCATTTTCAGCACTCTCATCAATGATATATCTTAAGCCCTGCTCAAACAGACGAACCTTTTTCTGCTGTCTGTTTGCATTGTACTTAGCTACAATTGAAAGACCTGCAAGAAGGCTGGTGCGCATTGCTGATAATTCAGGAGAAATTGGGGTATTAAGCAAAAGAGGCTTAATGTCAGAGAATTCAGACAATACCTTTGGATCTGTAAAAGAATAGGTAATAGCCTCGTTATAACCTACATCGACAAGGGCTTTCTTAATCTGTCTGTCCAAAACGACCTCCTCTTTCTCATGAACCATATACAGCTCACTTACAGGAGTAACGTTTGGAATATTGTCATAACCAAAGATTCTGGCAACCTCTTCTATCAAATCTTCTTCAATGGCAATATCAAATCTAAAGCTTGGACTTACAGCCAAAAATCCGCCCTCAACCTTCTGAGGGTTTAACTCAAGATTCTTTAGGATCTCATATACCTTGTCCTCATCGATATTCTTTCCAAGAACGCGGTTGAGTTTATCCATTCTGAGGGTAATAGGATTGTGGACTGGCAGTTTGTCTTTGGCAAGCTGCTCATTTATAGGACCAGCCTTACCACCTGCAATCTCAATTAGAAGCTCAGTTGCTCTTTCAATTGCTCTTAACTGATTGTCATGATCTACACCGCGCTCAAAGCGATGGGAAGCATCAGTATCAAGTCCATACTGTCTTGCTCTGCCCTTGATTGCATCTGGTGCAAAGAAAGCTGATTCTAAAAGAACATCTTGAGTATTATCATCAATACCTGAATTTAAGGCACCAAAGATACCAGCAAGCGCTACCACGCCCTTAGCATCAGCAATAACAAGAGTATTGTCCACAAGCTCAATCTCCTCACCAGACAATACAGTTACCTTTTCACCAGGAAGAGCCTTACGGACAATGATCTTTTCATTGAGTTTGTTAAGATCAAATGAATGTAGCGGCTGACTGTACTCAAGCATTACATAGTTTGTAACATCAACAATTGGTGATACTGAACGAATGCCGCATCTGCGAAGACGCTCCACCATCCATAAAGGAGACTTTGCCTTCTGATTTACACCGCGAATTACTCTTGCAAGGTAACGGGGACAGCTTTCCTTATCAATAACTTCAACAGGGAAACTTTCGCTTATGGCAGGCTCAACAGACTTTATCTTTGGATAAACAAACTCTTTACCTAAGAGTACTGAGACTTCTCTTGCAATACCGCAGATACCAAGACAGTCAGGACGGTTTGAGGTTAAATCAACATCAATTACTTCATCCTCAAGACCGAAGTACTCTCTGATATCCATACCCAATGGAGCATCTTCAGGAAGCTCAATAATTCCGTCTGATTCCTCTGACATGCCAAGTTCTCTGTATGAGCACAGCATGCCGTTTGACTCAACACCGCGCAGTTTTGCCTTCTTGATGACAATTCCGTTGACATGGGCTCCAATTAAAGAACAGCATACCTTAAGTCCTTCACGGCAGTTTGGAGCACCGCAGACAATCTGGAATATCTCTCCATTTCCCACATCAACTTTTGTGACATGCATATGATCTGAATCAGGGTGAGGCACACACTCTAGGACCTTACCTACAACCACCTTGTCAAAGCTGTCAGCTACAGGACTTATTGAGTCAACCTCAAGACCTGCCATAGTGATCATGTCTGATAGCTGCTCAGAGCTAAGATCATTTTTAACCCACTGGTCAATCCATTGTTTATTAAAAATCATTTTTATCCATCCATGTACTATGCAAACTGTTTTAAGAAGCGTAAATCATTTTCAAAGAATGCACGAAGATCGTTTACTCCATAACGAAGCATGGTTAAACGTTCAACACCCATTCCAAATGCGTAACCTACATACTTGTCTGTGTCGATTCCTACATTTTTAAGCACATTTGGATGAACCATTCCGCAACCTAAAACCTCAAGCCACTTACCACCCTTTCTACGAAGGTCAACCTCAGCAGATGGCTCTGTGAATGGGAAGAATGAAGGTCTGAAACGAACCTCAAGTTCCTCTTCAAAAAACTTTAACAGAAACTCGTTTAGCACACCCTTTAATTCAGCAAATGAGGTGTGCTCCTCAACTAACAGGCCTTCTACCTGATGGAACATTGGAGTATGGGTCATATCGTAGTCATTACGGTAAACACGACCTGGAGCAATAATTCTGATAGGAGGCTTCTGTGTCTCCATGGTTCTTACCTGAACAGATGAGGTCTGAGATCTGAGCAGAAGACCGTTTTCCACAGAGAAGGTATCCTGGGATGAACGTGCAGGATGGTTTGGTGGAAGATTGAGGGCATCAAAGTTATGATAATCATCCTCAATTTCAGGACCACCTACAACAGAAAAGCCCATTGAACCAAAGATTTCCTTAATACGCTCAATGGTTCTGCTGATAGGGTGTTCATTTCCAAGATCAAGTTTTCTTCCTGGCAGGGAAATATCAACTGTCTCCTTTGAGAGCTTCTCTGCTAATGCTGCAGATTCAATTGCTTCTCTTCGCTTTTCAACAGCCTCAACCACAGCCTGTTTTGCCTCATTGATAACAGCTCCTCTTTGAGGTCTTTCTTCAGCTGAAAGCTTCCCAAGCTCTTTCATAAAATTGGCAAATTCGCCCTTCTTGCCTAGAAAATTTACTCTTACAGCATCTAATTCCTGCAGATCTTTTGCATTATTTGCAGCTGCAACGCCATTTAACTTGGCTTCTTCTAACTTGTCCATCGTTATACCAGTACTAAATAAGGACTCTAAGTCCGAAAATTACAATTACAGATAACCTGTTATTATCTCATTTTTGTCGCAAAAAAGAAATTTATATCTGAATGAATACGAGAGGAAAGCGACAGCCTGCTTCTAAAGATTGGTGGTTAAAAACAGACAAGCTCCAGACTTAGTATTTATTTCTCATAATTACCAATGTCCAGAGCCTGATTAGACAATTTCTGTATTAGTAGGTAAAAGCGGGGATCAGAGCACCGCCTTCAGCTTCTTTTAAAACCTCAGCTGCACCCTTGCTCTGATATGACTTTATTACCTTTGCAAACTCTGCTCTGTTTACATCATTTGTTCTTGCAACTAGAACTTTTACAAAGGGAGTTGAGAGATCCTCTGTAGAAAGTTTTTCTCTGCATACAGCGTCTCTTTTGGCAACATACCCGTTTTCAAATGCGTAATTGCCATTTACAAAGGCTGCTGTTTTCTCATCTAGTGTAAAAACTGTATCAGCAGGACTTACTTTTTCAAAGTTAAGAGCAAGAGGATTATCCGTCACATCCAAAACGTCAGGGATCTCTCCTTTTTTGGCAGAGGTCTTGATAATACCCTCAGCTTCTAAAACTAAAAGAGCTCTTCCACCATTGCTGGGATCTGAAGGGATCACAATTGTATCCCCACTCTTAAGTTCAGATAAGGCTCTGATCTTTTTTGAGTACATGCCTATCGGATCAAGATAGGTAAGACAGATTGGAGAAAGCTTATAACCGTGTTCAGAGATTTCCTGCTCTAAAAAGGCTCTATGCTGAAACGCATTCAAATCAATCTCACCATTATCAAGAGCCTTATTTGGTGAGAAAAAATCATTAAACTCCACTAAGGTGATTTTTATATGATCCTTTTTTAAATCCTCTCGGATAAATTCCCATGGAGCTGTATCTCCATGAAGAACTCCTACCTTTATTTCAATTTCTGCACTCATAGGGAACCTCTAAATCTCGCTTCTTGCGTGCATATCTTCCCATACTAGGCGGGCTGTTGCGCCTACTGTTCTAAAAGGCTCTGGTGGAACATAATTAGGAGCATCACACTGCTTCATGTATCTTAGCTCCTCACTGTCACGACCACAGATCCAATCTGCAAGGAAAGTTCCGCACATTGAAGCTCTAGTTACACCAGTACCATCTCCTGAGGCTCCGGCATAGACATTCTTTCCAACGTTTGCAAAGAATGGAAGAGTATTTCTTGTAAGAGGAATAAAGCCGCCATATATATATTCAAAGTTTACATGAGCAAGCTGAGGGAAGCGGTTGTTAAAGGCTCTTCTTAGCTTGTAGACGGATTTATATAATCTTTCAGGTGCAATATTGATATGTGTTGCAAAGGTAATGTCTGTTCTTACATACAGTCGTTTTGTGGTTGTATACCTCAAGGTAGCTCCTGCAGGATGAGCTGAACACAGACCCCAAGGCTTTGCTCCGCCTAATGTTGCAATTTCCTCGTCAGTAAGTTCTCTGGTGTGGGCGCCGAAACTGTGGATGCCAATAATGTTCTCAGAGCCCTTTGCGCCGAAATTCTTAATAAAAGCATTTACAGTCATAATCACCTGCTTGCAGGAAATTACTTTTCCGTTTGTCAGCTTTACCTTAGGAACCTCACCTTCTAACACTTCAAGTACAGGACAGTTTTCAAATACCTGAACATTCTTTGGTAAGACTGTTGCAAGACCTCTAACTGTCTCAGAAGGATTTATGAGAATGGTACCAGGAGTATACAGGGCCTTAAAGTAGAAGTCTGTACCAAGTTTCTTGGTAACTTCTTCTTTATCCATCCACTGATACTTAGCTTCCATGACATCAAGAAACTCTGCAAGCATATTAAGGTATTTCAGGCTTCCTGTTTCTCTTGCAGTCTGGAACATACCGGCTTGCTGCCAGTCAATGTCAAGTTTGTTTTCCTCTTTAATCTTAACCATTCTGTCAATTACATAACGGTTAAGTCTGAATCTCCATTTCTGATCATCCAAAGTAAAGTTTGGATCACCTACTATGCTGTGAGGAACATCAATGATGAACCCTGCATTTCTTCCACTTGAGAAATAGCCTACAGGCATTGCATCAAAAACAGCAATGCTTGCACCTGGCGCATTTTCTGCCAGCCTGAAGGCTGCATTGATGCCACCAAAACCAGCTCCAACTACAACATAATCATAGTCTGACTGAATTTCACTGTGATCTGCAAACTTATGATCTTTATATTTTGAGGTTTCATACCAGCCGTTCTTACCTGAGGCCTCAGGAAATCTGTCTGTCTGTTTCATTTTTTATTCCTGCTGATTATTCTTGATTTATGTAATTATTAGTGTGTTGTCTTTTTAATTAAATAATTGCCACCAGTCTGAATAACACTTACGATTAACAGAATTACAAGCACTGTTACATAGGTTACATCAGTCTGTCCGCGCTGATGACCGTATCTGATGGCAAAATCGCCAAGGCCACCACCACCGATAGCACCTGCCATAGCTGTAAGGCCAATTAAACTTATAGAAGTGATCTGAGTTACTCTGATTAACTGAGGGATACTCTCTTTAAGATAGACCCTAAAAATAATTGCAAGATTAGTAAGCCCCATACTCTGAGCAGCCTCAATAAGCCCTTTGTCCACATTTGACAGAGCCGATTCAACCTGGCGGGAGAAGAATGGCACGGTACCCACAACCAAAGGAACCATAGCGCCTGTAGTACCGATTGCAGTACCCACTATCAGTCTTGAAAATGGGATTAAAGCGGCCAGAAGAATAACAAACGGAATTGATCTGAACACATTGATGGTCTTGTCTAATATTCCAAACACATATCTGTTCTCACTGATTCCGCCTCTTGCAGTTACAATCAGAAGCACTCCAAAGAATATGCCCAGACTGAAGGCTATAACACCTGATACAGCCATCATATAGAATGTCTGAACAATGCTCTCCCACAGTTCATCTGGCTTGCTTAGTACATTTGGAATTATTTTTTGAAGCAAACTAACCATTTGCAAGCACCTCCACTTTAATCTGCTTTTCCTTCATCCATAAAAGAGCGTCATCAATGTTCTTTTTATCCCCGATAAGAACTGCCACTGTACCTCCAATTGGAGAATCGTTAACAAATTCAACATCAGCTAATATAATATTTACCCTTACTTTGAATTTCTCGCTCAGAGTGGAGAGTAGAGGTTCTGATACACCTTTGCCTGTAAAGGTAAACCTAACATAGGAATCGCCCTCTTGCAGATTTAAAAGCTCCTTTTTCTCCTCAAGGATCTTCTCTGCCAAAGACAGTTTAGAGGTTACGTTAACAAACTTTCTTGTTATATCATTTTGAGAATTTGCAAAGACATTGAAAGTATCACCAACCTCAACAACCTCACCTGCTTCCATGACGGCAACCCTTGAGCAGAGATCTTTTACAACTGCCATTTCATGAGTGATAACCACAATAGTCAGGTTCAGCTCACGGTTAAGCTTTTTTAAAAGTTCAACTATTTCCCTGGTGGTTGTAGGATCAAGTGCAGAAGTTGCCTCATCACACAAAAGCACCTTAGGATCTGACGATAAGGCCCTTGCAATTGCTACTCTCTGTTTCTGTCCGCCTGACAGCTCTGATGGATAGGCGTGAGCCCTTGCCTTAAGTCCAACCTTATCAAGCAATTCTAATGCTCTTTGCTTTAACTTATCTTTAGGAATTCCCTTTCCAATCAGTGGGAAATAGACATTTTCTAAAACTGTTCTTGAAGGCATCAGGTTGAAGTGCTGAAAGATCATACTGATCTTTTCTCTTATTTTGCGAAGCTCTTTTTGTGATATACAGGTTAGATCCTGTCCTTCAAAAATAACATTTCCACCGGCATCAGGTTTTTCAAGAAGATTGATACAACGAACAAGTGTTGACTTTCCTGCTCCAGAGAAACCGATCACACCGAATATTTCTCCGTCTTTGATATCTAGAGAAACATTCTTTACCGCTTTGACAATCTTACCGTCGCGATTAAATGTTTTTGAGATGTTCTTTAGCGTTATCAAGATACACACCTTTTACTACTAAACCATAAATCCAGCTTATTTTAACACGCATATATTACTTTTCATTGTCAAAGATATCCATTAGTCTGCAAAAATGCGCTATTTTGAAACAGCTAAAAATCCTATTTCTATACAGGTTTATAGCTATTTTCTATCAAAATATCTGGATTTTTATGACTAGTCTATACAAAGGATTAATTTTAGAAATTACAATAGTTCGCCTAATCTTGACAGCTCCCCATGGCTGAAGCCAGAGGTGGGGTCGGCACAAATTGGTAAATGCTAACCTATTGTGTAGGATTATTACTTACAATGGAAACACACTGCATTATTATTTGAGGCTAAAGAGTACACTCTTTAGCCATAAGATGTACTTTTCAGTCTAACTTTTTAATAAAATCGGTAAAAAGCTCAAAACTGTCAAAGCTGTAGTCAAAGATAAGCTCCTGAGGATTTGCGCGGTTATAGCCATAAGTTAAAAATACACAAGGCACTCCTGCGTTAGATGCAGCCAAAGTGTCATTTATGGAGTCTCCTACCATAACTGCATTTTCTGCTTTGACTGATAGTTTGTCTAAAACATGGAGGATTGGCTCTGGGTCAGGCTTTTTCTTCTCTAAGACCTCACCGCCTAAAATATAATC
>JBJEWX010000176.1:0-2185 GCA_051885275.1 Succinivibrio sp.
AAATAAAGCTCTTGATGTCATAAAGCTGCTTCCTGCCATCAAACTAAAATAATTTCTAATACGGAGGGGGGAGGCCCCCTCTGCTCCATATGATGATTTTTCTGAGCAATTAAGTGTCAGAGTGATTTATGACGCAAAAAACTGTATAATCAGCTCATTCATAATCATCATCTAGGATCGAACAAAAAAATGTACATGACAACTGAGCAGATACGTGAAGCTTATCTGAAATTTTTCGAGAAAAACGGACACACTATCGTTCGTTCAAGTTCACTAGTTCCATACAATGATCCAACTCTGCTGTTTACTAATGCAGGTATGAATCAGTTCAAAGATATCTATTTAGGCAAAGAAAAACGTGAATATCTAAGGGCAACCACAGCTCAGAAATGTGTTAGAGCAGGTGGCAAGCAGAATGATCTGGATAACGTAGGTTACACCGCTCGTCATCACACCTTCTTTGAGATGTTGGGCAATTTCAGCTTCGGTGATTATTTCAAGAAAGAGGCCATCACCTTTGCCTGGACTCTTTTAACTGAGGTATACAAGTTACCAAAAGAATCTTTAATGGTTACTGTGTATGCGGAAGATGATGAAGCCTATGATATCTGGCATAAGGTCGTAGGTCTTCCAGAGAGTAAAATTGTACGTATAGGCGACAATAAAGGCGGTCGCTATGAGTCAGATAACTTCTGGCAGATGGGTGATACAGGCCCTTGCGGACCTTGTTCTGAAATATTCTATGACCACGGAGAAGAGGTTCAGGGTGGCCCTCCAGGATCACCTGATGAGGATGGTGACAGATTTATTGAAATCTGGAACATCGTTTTCATGCAGTATAACCGTAAAATAGATGGCACCTTTGAGAAACTGGGCAAGCCAATGATTGACAATGGACTTGGTCTTGAGCGTATTGCCGCAGTCTTGCAGGGAGTTCACAACAACTATGACATTGATCTGTTTGTAAGCCTTGAGAAAGAGGCTGCATCAATCCTTGGGGTAACCGATCTCAAGAGCAAATCTTTAAGAGTTATCTCTGATCATATCCGTTCATGTTCATTCCTGATTGCAGATGGTGTATTACCTTCAAATGAAGGTCGTGGCTACGTTTTAAGAAGAATCATCAGACGAGCTGTCCGTCACGGACGTCTTTTAGGCGCAAAAGAAGTATTCTTCTATAAGCTTGTGGGCAAACTGGCAGAACTTATGGGTAAAGCCTATCCAGAGCTGGTTGAGCAGAGAGCTTTAATTGAAAGAACCTTAAAGAAGGAAGAGGAGCAGTTCTTAAATACTCTTGATAGAGGTTTAACTTTACTTGAGTCTGAAATTGCAAAATTAGGACAGAGCAGAACACTTCCTGGTGATGTGGCCTTCAAACTGTATGATACCTATGGATTCCCAGCAGATCTGACACAGGATGTTGTAAGAGATCGCGGATACGTAGTTGATATGGAAGGTTTTGACAAGTGCATGGCAGAGCAGAAGGCTCGAGCAAAGTCAGCATCAACCTTTGGTATTGACTACAACAAGGAATTGAAGATCACAGAGAATACTGAATTTACCGGTTACAACACCTTAACAGATGATGGCAGGATCACTCATATCTTTAAAGATGGTGCTGAGGTAGATTCTATTTCAACAGATGAAAATGCTGTGATTGTTCTTGATAAGACTCCTTTCTATGGTGAAATGGGCGGTCAGGTAGGTGACAGAGGTGTTATCACAATTGGAGATAATGCCCGTTTCATTGTAGAAGACACCAAGCATGTTGCAAAAGCTACAATTCATGTAGGTCGAGTTGATATTGGTCAGTTTGAGACTGGTGCAACAGTTAAAGCTAGTGTAGATAAAGCTAATAGAGCAGAGATAGCAAAGCATCACAGTGCAACTCACCTGTTAGATTCAGCTTTAAGAACTGTAATTGGTGATTCAGTTGCTCAGAAGGGTTCTTTTGTTGAAGGCTCAAGACTTCGTTTTGATTATTCTCATTCTCAGCCATTAACAGCAGCAGAAAAGCAGCAGATAAGCGATCTGGTAAATCAGAAGATTCAGGAAAATCTCAAGGTCGTAACTCAGATTATGGATCTGGATGAGGCTAAGAAATCAGGTGCGATTGCCTTATTTGATGAAAAGTATGAGGAAAAGGTTCGCGTAGTATCAATGGGAGACTTCTCAAAAGAGCTAT
>JBJEWX010000177.1:0-2181 GCA_051885275.1 Succinivibrio sp.
AGATTAAGCGGCCTGATACAGATTACAGTGAACTTACTGCCCTATTAAATAAGGAGATTAGTGATGAAAGTAACCGTGGCAACATTTGAAAAAATGAAAAAGGAAGGTCAGAAGATCGCCTGCCTAACCTGCTATGACGCAACCACTGCAAAACTCATGGACAATTCAGAAATTGATGCAATTTTAGTTGGAGATTCTCTTGGCAATGTAATGCTAGGTTATGAGGATACTCTTAGCGTCACTATGGAAGACATGATCACCTTTACAAAAGCAGTTTCACGTGGGTGTAAAACAAAGCTTATTATTGCTGATATGCCTTTTATGTCTTATCAGATAAATGATGAGACTGCTCTTGTGAACGCAGGTCGTCTTATAAAAGAAGGTAGAGCTAATGCTGTTAAGCTTGAAGGAGGACAGAGAGTCTTAGGTGCAGTTAAGAAAATTGTTGATGCAGGTATTCCTGTATGCGGGCATCTTGGAATGACTCCCCAGTCTGTAAATGCCTTTGGAGGTCACAAGGTTCAGGGTAAAAGTGAAGAGGCCGCAAGAAAGCTTATCGAGGATGCGCTAAGTCTTCAAAAGGCTGGTGTGTTTGCCATCGTGCTTGAATGTGTGCCACAAAAGCTTGCTGCTATTATATCTTCAAAACTTTCAGTCCCTACAATAGGCATTGGCGCAGGTGTCAACTGTGACGGGCAAATTCTGGTTTATCAGGATATGCTTGGAATGTACCAGGATTTCTCTCCAAAATTTGTAAAACATTACGCAACAGTTGGCTCTATTATGACAGATGCCTTCAACAGCTATGCAAAAGAGGTTAAAAACAGTTCTTTTCCATCAAAAGAACATACCTATAAAATAGATGATGAGGTATTAGAAAAGCTCTACTGATCCATCTTAAGCTGAATGCAGGGAATATAAATCTGCATTCAGTATACTAATAAGTGCACCATCTTAAAGCAGATCAGAAAATCTCATACAAAAGCAGATTACTTGCAGAAAAATTCTTTTATAATCTGAAAAAAATCGTTATACTAGCTAAAATTTTAACCCAGTCACATTTTTATGAGTAAAATTTTGTACCAAAAACAGATTAATAACGAGCTTATTTCCATGAATACCATCGGTATTAATGAACAGGAAAAATCTGAAGTGATCTCTAAACTAAATGAAGTGATCACAACCTCATCAGATGGTGATCTGCACCTTTCATATGACCAGAAGCATGACCGTGCCTTAATCTTAAGCAGAATTAATCAGGTACTGCATTATGTTGTGCTTGAAAAACTTACTCCTCTTGAGATCATCTGTCAGATCACAGAAGGAATTAAACTTAATATTCTTCCTGCAGACAGAAACCTGCATTAATCATTTTTCAGAGCGTCATAGACGTTCTGAATATCATATTTTTCCTTTCATAATTTTAAAGCCACGCCACCACACAGCTATAGTCAACTGATCCTGTTTCACTGACAATACTAAAAAGAAAGTGTTTCCTACTGTTTTTTTTGCTAAGGCTCATATTTACGTATGTACTGTGTTTTTCATATGATTATTTAGTAATTGAAAATAAAGGCTATCCACCTCACTGTTTTAACCGAAGTTTTCTCAGCCGCATCGATATAAAGGCAAAGTAACTGACAATTATTACCACAAATAAACAGAAACTATAAAAAAAAACAATCTTCAGTCTTTACAAAGCGTTAAAATTTGTTATTATAGTCACCGTTGCCCAGGTGGTGAAATTGGTAGACACGCTACTTTGAGGGGGTAGTTCTGCAAGGAGTACGAGTTCAAGTCTCGTCCTGGGCACCAATTCTGAATATTCTTACCTATCCTAGCCTATCCCAAAACATTTAATCCCGCAATTTTCAATATATTCTCAGATCAGGTTATTCAAAAATCGTATACTGTTTTTATGTTTCTAAAATTGATCTTGAGTTACACTGACTACTGTCCTCAAATATATAAGCTAAAGATCAGCAACTCAACCTGCCTGAGTGATCTAAGATATTATTCTTTACAGATGACATCATCCGCCTTTTTCTTGAGGATGATGACTAGGTAACTTTATTAGGTCAGTACTTAATAACAATCTTGATAAATCAGGAAATAAGTAACAATATGGGTTCATCCGTAAATCTGTGGAAAAGCTCTGGTTTAGTATAACAATATTCATCA
>JBJEWX010000178.1:0-2170 GCA_051885275.1 Succinivibrio sp.
CTTTAGTCCTGCCTCTACTAGAAACCTAAACATATAAAAACTAACAAAGTTTAGGTATTTTGTTTTTAAAAAAGAACAAAGCCCCACTTTTTTAGCAGCTGCCTGCTATAAAAATGTGGGGCATAAATTCAGATTTTATCTGTTATCTTGACGGGCTTTGCAACTTAGCTTTCCTTCAGAGTCAACCTCTAAAATCAGAGCCTTGTTTAATGGGATCTTGCCGGCAAGCAGAATCTTTGCAAGAGGATCTGCAATTTCATTCTGAATTGCTCTACGCAGAGGTCTTGCTCCAAAAACAGGATCAAAACCAACGGTAGCAACTCTCTCGTAGATACTGTCTCCTAATACAAGATCATAACCTTCACCCTTGAGTCTTTCAGACAGAGTTTCAAGCTGGATCTTGGCAATACTCTTGATATTCTCCTTTGACAGAGGATGAAATACCACAGTCTCGTCTACTCTGTTTAAAAACTCTGGCTTAAAGTGCTGCTCTAACACCTCAAGAATTTTCTTCTTGATCGTCTCATAGTCACTTCGTCCACTCTCCTCTTGTATCATCCCCGATCCAAGATTTGAGGTCATGATAATTACAGTATTCTTAAAGTCTACTGTTCTGCCTTGACCGTCTGTCAATCTGCCATCATCAAGTACCTGCAGCAGAATGTTAAATACATCAGGATGAGCCTTTTCAATTTCATCCAAAAGAATTACAGAATATGGTCTGCGACGCACTGCCTCTGTTAAGTATCCACCCTGCTCATATCCAACATATCCTGGAGGCGCACCTACCAGTCTTGACACAGTATGCTTTTCCATAAACTCGGACATATCAATTCGAACCATTGCCTTTTCTGTGTCAAACATAAACTCGGCCAGTGCTTTACAAAGCTCAGTTTTACCTACACCGGTTGGTCCTAGGAACATAAAGGAGCCTATAGGACGATTTGGATCGGATAAACCTGCTCTGCTTCTTCTGATTGCATTTGCTATTGCTTCAACAGCTTCGCCCTGACCAATTACTCGTTTGTGCAGAGAATTTTCCATTCTCAGAAGCTTCTCTCTTTCCCCCTCTAGCATCTTTGCAACAGGAATTCCTGTAGCTTTTGATACTACATCTGCAATCTCAGCATCCGTAACCTTGTTTCTAACTAACTGAGTTCCCTTGCTCTGAAGCTTTCCTGATTCTTCAATCTGCTTTTGCAGATTTGGAATAACTCCATACTGCAACTCACTCATGCGGTTAAGATCACTGTTTCTCTTGGCAACATCAAACTCATGGCGGGCATTATCAAGCTTAACCTTTAACTTCTGAGTTCCCTCTAAGATCAGTTTGTCATGTTTCCAGATCTCATTTAAGCGGGCATACTCCTTCTCGCTCTGATCAATCTCTGAATTGATTGCCTCAAGTCTCTTCTTACTTGCCTCATCAGACTCTTTTGAAACAGTCTGTCGCTCCATCTTTAACTGGATTAAACGTCTGTCCAATTTATCTAGTGGCTCAGGTTTTGAGTCAATCTGCAGTCTGATGCTAGCTGCTGCCTCATCTATAAGATCTATTGCCTTATCCGGTAGCTGTCTGTCAGAGATATATCGGTTTGACAGAGTTGCTGCCGCTACAATTGCAGGATCTGTTATCTGAACATGATGATGAATTTCATAACGTTCTTTTAAACCGCGCAGAATTGCAATTGTGTTCTCTACGGATGGCTCTCCTACAAATACCTTCTGGAATCTGCGCTCTAAGGCAGCATCCTTTTCTATGTACTGACGATACTCATCAAGAGTTGTAGCACCCATGCAGTGCAGCTCACCTCTTGCTAAGGCAGGCTTTAGCATGTTTCCAGCATCCATAGAGCCTTCTGACTTTCCTGCTCCTACCATGGTATGAAGCTCATCAATAAACAGAATAATCTTTCCTTCCTCTTTGGACAGATCATTTAAAACTGCCTTTAATCGCTCTTCAAACTCTCCGCGGTACTTTGCACCGGCAATTAAAGCTCCTAAATCAAGCGAGAGAACCTTCTTGTTTCTCAAGCCCTCAGGGACTTCGCCTTTGACAATTCTCTGTGCTAATCCCTCTACAATAGCTGTTTTACCTACTCCAGGCTCGCCGATGAGAACAGGGTTGTTCTTTGTTCGTCTCTGCAGAACCTCCATAGTACGCCTAATC
>JBJEWX010000179.1:0-2168 GCA_051885275.1 Succinivibrio sp.
TTTACTGGCCTTATGACATAAAAGCTATATATAAAAATCGCAATATCTTAATAATTTATCTGAAAATTATTACAAAATAAATATACTCGTCTTTTACAAAAGTGCTAACATAATCACATAATTAAAAAATATAATATCTAGGTAAGAACCTCCTAAAGAACAACACAAAAAAGTTCAAGTCATTTGAACAGATTACTATGAGGTCTCATCATTATGAATAATAAGTTTAGCTTCACGCATAAAATTATAAGCAGCTACGTAATTCTTATCATTTTAACCATATCTCTGGTACTAACCACCTTCTTCTCAATCTCAAACACAAGAGATATAACAGTAGAAAAAATTGATGCTCTAAACGCCCGCTACGAAAGAACCAGAGCAGCTCTTAATGCCCTATATGAGCTAAATGATATTGTAAGAACAATGGTTGTAAATCCTAAAGCAGATATAGATGCACTTGTAGAAAAGGCGGGTACACTTGAGAATATTCTTCAAAACTGTGCTGACGCACTGCAGATGACCCGCTACCCACAGGAAATTGGAGAGATAAAAGAGAGCGCCAAATCGTATATATCCACATTAAACAATCAGCTTGTAGTAGCTGCTAAGCGGGATGACAAGCAGCTTGCAAGAAATATTGTGCTTGGACCTATGAACAGTGACTTTCTTGTTATCTGCAGAAATATGACCCTGGTAAATGGCTATCAGCTTAGATCAACCCAAGATGCCATGAGTGAAATCAAGAGTCATGGTACTTTCATCACCATAGGACTATGCACCTTACTTGAAATCATTGTTGCCATCTTATTTACAGTGATCATCCCTGCTAATCTCAAAAAGAACATAAAAGATATCAGCAATAGCGCAGCTCTGCTCTCAAAGGGAGATCTGAGAGAAAAAATCAGTTACCAAAGAAAAGATGAATTCAGACCTCTGTCCTTAGCACTTGAAAAGATGAGAGAAAGCTGGCAGCAGAATATTTCCGAGGTTATTAGAGTGTCCTCAAATCTTGGAAAAGTTATAGATGAGATCTCTGAGTCATCAGAAAAAATTGAAACTACAGCAGAGGATAATCAGAACCGTGCAATTACAGTTGCGGCTGCTTCTGATGAGATGGTTTCCACAACAAATGACATTGCAGGTAACTGTGGTGAAGCATCTAATACAGCTGAGAACTCAAAAGACTCAACTTCAAACGGAGTAAGTCAGATCCAGTCTGTTATCGGAAAAATTGAAAAGCAGGTGGATAAGTCTAAAGAAGATGCAGTTCTAGTTCAGAAGCTTGCATCACAGGCTGAAAAGATTGGAACAATTGTTCAGACAATCGACGATATTGCATCTCAGACAAATCTTCTAGCCTTAAATGCGGCAATTGAGGCTGCACGTGCAGGAGAGGCAGGAAAAGGATTTGCTGTGGTTGCCGATGAGGTTAGAGCCCTTGCTTCAAGAACAACAGCTTCAACTCAGGAAATTACCAGAATGGTTACTCAAATTCAGAGTGATGCCACAAGTGCGGATGAGGCTATGCAGGAATCTGTAATAGTGATGGATGATTTGTCTTCTCAAAGTGAGCGAATTGAGCAGATTCTAAGTGAGGTTACTCAATCAGTATCAGAGGTAAGCAATCAGATCACTCATATTGCAACCTCTGCAGAACAGCAGACTGTTGCGACCTCGGAAATTTCAACAAACATGCGAAGCATTACCGATGGGTCTAGAAATCTCAAAGATGCACTAAATGAGATCAATGAAGACATCAAATTCTCAAA
The DNA here is from genome assembly GCA_051885275.1 of Succinivibrio sp. Lineage (GTDB taxonomy): Bacteria > Pseudomonadota > Gammaproteobacteria > Enterobacterales > Succinivibrionaceae > Succinivibrio. Next base: position 1,770 of record JBJEWX010000179.1, read on the forward strand.
TGATCAGGTAGTAACATTAATGAACATAATTGCAGAATTTAAGGTTTAACTGCCACTCAAGAGTATCATGATACCTGTAATATTTTCACAGGTATCATGCTATAAAAATAAAGATTAAATCCAACTTGGATCAATAAATCACTACAGATCCTGATACAAAAATTAAAAAAATCACTCTGGCAAAGTTCAATTTATAAAATTGTGCATTTTATTGTGCCTATTTTTCAACAATTAGCATCTATTCCTAATAAACGCCATTTTTAACACATTCTGCACTATTTTTTTACAAAATAAATCTTTTATTTTTTTTCGTAGAACTTTGACACACTTTTCATATTTTCATATTTTTTGTAAATGGTCGGAAATAAAAATTTCTGACCTTCCTGTTAAGCCATATTC
>JBJEWX010000180.1:0-9702 GCA_051885275.1 Succinivibrio sp.
CCTATGATGCATGTAATCCCAGGTGGAGCCAATGCAAAACCTTTCATTACCCATCATAACGCACTTGATATGGATATGTATCTGCGTATCGCTCCTGAACTGTATCTTAAGAGACTGGTTGTAGGTGGTTTTGAGCGCGTATACGAAATCAACAGAAACTTCAGAAACGAAGGTATCGATGTTCGTCATAATCCAGAATTCACTATGATGGAATTCTATATGGCCTATCATGATTACCATGATCTTATCGATTTTACCGAAGATCTCTACAAGAAGATGTCTTTAGAGGTATTAGGTACCACTAAGATCCACTATGGAAAAGAGGGTGAGGAAGGTTTAGATATCGACTTTGCAAAACCTTTTGACAGACTGACAATGAAAGAATCAATTGTTAAGTATGGCAAGGGTATCACCATGGAAGATCTTGAGGATGAAAACAAAGCAAGAGATCTGTGCAAGAAACACCACATTGAGCTGATGGAAGGCTGGACTTTAGGTCACTATATTACAGCTCTGTTTGACGAGCTTGTTGAGGCAAATCTGCAGCAACCAACCTTTATTACAAGCTATCCTGCAGTTGTATCACCTCTTGCAAGAAGAACAGATTCAGATCCAGACTTTACAGATCGCTTTGAGTTCTTCATTGGCGGTCGAGAGATTGGTAACGGATTCTCAGAATTAAATGATCCAGACGATCAGGCCGGTCGTTTCCGTCAGCAGGCTGAGGCAAAGAAAAACGGCGATGACGAGGCTATGTACTATGATGAGGATTACATCAATGCAATGCAGTACGGTTTGCCTCCAACCGCAGGTGAGGGTATTGGTATTGATAGAACCGTTATGCTCTTTACAAATGCTCAGACTATCCGTGATGTAATTTTATTCCCAACTTTAAGACGTAATTAAGATATAGTTTTTGCTACTAAAGGTGAAGATAATGCAAAAATATCAGGGTTCAATGGTTGCTTTAATCACTCCATTTAAGAATGGTAAAGTTGATTATCAAGCTTTAGAGAAGATGGTTGAGTTCCATGTAACAAACGGCACAACATGCATTGTTGTAGCAGGAACCACAGGTGAGTGCCCAACCCTAACTTTTGATGAGCACATTGATGTAATTAAAAAAGTTGTAGAGTTTGCAAAGGGCAGAGTTGCTGTAATGGCAGGTGCAGGTTCAAACAATCCTGTTGAGGCAATCAATCTGTCAAATGCTGCAAAGGAAGCTGGTGCTGACAGTTTGCTTCATAATGCCGGTTACTATAACCGACCAAATCAGGAAGGTCTGTTTGCTCATTTCAAGATGGTTCATGATAACACTGATTTACCAATCTTTATCTACAATGTTCCAGGAAGAACAGTAGTTAATATCTCCTCTGAGACCGTAGCTAAACTGTCACAGCTAGAGCGCGTTATCGGTATTAAGGATGCAACCGGAAATCTTGAGAGACCATGGATAGAACGCAACCTAATAACCAAGCCTTTTATATGGTTATCCGGTGAGGACTCTACAGCAGTTAGCTTCAACGTGGCAGGTGGTCAGGGGGTAATCTCTGTAACCGCAAACTGTGCTCCTGCTCTTGTAGCAAAAGTTCAGAATCTTACTCTTGAGAAGAAGTGGGAAGAGGCTGCTGATGTTCAGCTTAAGCTTATGAAGTTACACAAGCTGATGTTCAAAGAGCCAAGCCCAGCTCCTGCTAAATATGCAGCTTCTCTATTAGGATTGTGCTCTGAGGAGGCACGCCTTCCAATTCTTCCAGTAAGTCAGTCTCTTCGCGATGAAATTAAGACTGAAATGCAGAAATTAGAGCTGATCTAATTCATGGAAGATAATAAAGAGAAATTGTCTGAACAGGACATGATTAGTTGCGATCCGGCAAAACAGCACAGAATTAAATCCTTTGTTGTAAGAGCCGGACGTATGACTGCAGGTCAGATCCGTGCAATTGAAGAGCTTGGTCCAAAGTATATGGTCGATGTTGAAAAACTCGAACCGATTAATACTGATGAGGTTTTTGGACGAAGTGCTCCTTTAGTTGTGGAAATCGGATTTGGAATGGGAGTCTCATTTGTTCAGATGGCAAAGGAAGCTCCAGAATACAACTTTTTGGGCATTGAGGTTCACCCTCCTGGGGTTGGATCTGCTTTAAAACTCATCGATCAGGAACAGCTTACTAATGTAAGAATTATTCAGTTTGATGCGTTTGAAGTTTTAAGCAAGTGCCTTGCTCCAAAGAGCGTTGATGTTCTGCAGATCTTCTTTCCTGATCCTTGGCCAAAGAAGAGACATATTAAGCGCAGACTGATAAATGATGATTTTGTAAAGCTGGTTGCTCCATTGTTTAAATCTGGCGGTCAGTTCAGAATGGCTACCGATTGGGAAGATTATGCTGTTCAGATGCTGGATGTTATGACTAGAGCTGAAGGTTTTACAAATACTTCTGTGGACGGTACATATATTCCGCGTCCCTCATGGCGCCCGCTGACAAAATTTGAGCAGAGAGGCCAAAGACTGGGACATGGAGTTTGGGATTTGGTATTCAAACGTGACTGATTCAAGAAAAGAAGAGTTAACTGAATTTGTAAAAAGCATTATTTTAGAAGACAAAATAATGCTTTTGTCTTTAAATGGTGATGCAAGTTTTCGTAAATACTACAGAGTTGAAGGCAAAGGGCTGATAGCAGTTGATTCTCCACCAGAGACCCAGAAAAATCGAGAATTTGTGGCAGTCAACGGAGCTTTGGTAAGACTGGGGATTCTGGTTCCTAATATAGTCAGTGTTGATTATGAAAAAGGCTTTATGCTCATAAATGATCTGGGGGACAGAACCTTTGGTCAGGTTGCTGTTGGGAAAGAGCAGGAGCGTTATTACAAAGCTGCTATTGATATTCTTGCACAAATGACCAGAGTTGATATAGAACTGCCAGCCTTTGATGAACAGTTTATCAGAACAGAGCTAGGTCTGTTTGAAACTTGGACAATAGAAAAGTATTTTAAAACTCAGTTTAGAGCTGTTGAAAAGCTGCTTTTTGAAAACGCAACCAAAATAATGCTTTCAGTATGTGAAGCTCAACCTCAGGTTCCTATGCATCGAGACTATCACAGTCGCAATCTTATGGTTTTTGAAGATGACAGACTTGCGGTAATTGATTATCAGGACATGGTTAAAGGACCTCTTTTGTATGATCTGGCATCTTTGCTGTTTGACTGCTATGTCGAGCTTGACGGTGAGCTTATTGAGAGTCTCAAGCACTATGCATATGATTTGTATACAGCAAAAAATATTCTTACAAACACAGACTATGATACTTTTAACTATCAGCTAACCGTAACCTCACTGCAGCGCCACATTAAGGTAATTGGTATTTTCTGCAGGCTTTCCATTAGAGATGGAAAGAATAACTATCTTAAGGATATTCCAAGAGTTGTGAGGTATGCACTTAGGGAATGCGGTATTTCACGCGAGTTTAAAGGGTTAAAGTCAATTCTTGAAAAATATGTGGCAGGAAGGATCAGATGAGAGCAATGATCTTAGCTGCAGGTCGAGGCGAAAGGCTTCGTCCTATAACAGATTCAATTCCAAAGCCTCTAGTTGAAGTCGGCGGTAAACCTCTATTGCACTGGCATCTTTTGAAACTAAAAAGAGCGGGAATATCAGATATTATTATCAACAGTGCTTATCTAAGTGAAAAGATAGTTGAGAATATCGGTGATGGCAGCGCTTTTGGGGTTAAGGTCACTCATTCAGTTGAGGGGAGTTTAGGTCTTGAAACGGCAGGCGGTATAATCAAGGCACTGCCATTTTTTGAGGGCGAGGATTTTTTAGTTGTAAACGGTGATACCTTTATTGATGCAGATTATTCACAGTTTTTAAAGCCTCTGAAAGATGGAATGCAGGCCAGACTGTATTTAGTAAATAATCCAAAGCACAATGCTAAAGGAGATTTTTCCTTACTAGACAGTGGATTATGTGTCAGGGGAGATGACTATACCTTCTCAGGCGCTGCGTTGTACTCTAGCCACGGTTTTGAGGGAAAAGATGTTCAAAGGGAACCTCTGCTTCCTTATTTTGAGCTATGGTCTGAGAAAAAAATTATGGAAGGCGCTATCCTAGATGGAAACTGGTTTGACGTTGGAACAATAGAACGACTAAAACAGGTCAATGAGTACCTTGCAAGCAGTCTCAAATAAATATGCAAGATAATAAGAATCAAACAAACTCAAATATTGCTGATCCTGCTATGTCCTTTATAGGCACTGCAGTAGGTTTACTCATAGGCGCACTATTATATCTTTTGACCAGTCATTTACTGCTTGTCCTGTTCTGTCCGTTATTAGGCTTTTTTGGCTATGATTTTCCAGAATACAGAAAAGCAGTGCGCAAGGTAAAGGAAAAAAGAGCACAGGAAGAGGAGAAGCTAAGACAGGAACTTGAGGCTCAGCAGGCCAAAGAGCAGAGAAAGGTAATTAGGCAGATAAAGGCAGTACAAAAGAAGAACCGTGAGGATAAAGCCTCTCTTTATGAGAATATCTATACAGTTGCAGGCTATATTTTGGCAACACAGCCAAATATTAAGGATTACGAAGGAAATGCTGAGGACGTAATCAGATATTTCAAGGCAACCGATCAGGAAAGACTGATTGCGGTGGAGGCTTTTAACAGAGCTCTTGACAAGAATTTTGATGTAGAAAAATATGTAAGTACCTATATGACAAATATAGGAAAAAACAGAGACTACATAAATTACGTTCTGACCTATGCCTTTATCATTGCGACGCTCAATGATGATATTAATTATGAGGCCAAAGACAGGCTTGTTGAGATTGGTAAATCCTTAGGTTCATCTGTTGCAGCATTAAAGAGATTATTTAAATCCAAAGGCGCCGAAGCAAGGTTTGCAAGAGAATTTGATTCTGCACAAAAACAGACAAGTGATTCAACTACTGTGTCAGAATACACAGAAAACCAAAGCTCAAGTCAAACTGGAAGTCAGAAAAACTCAGACAGTAACAGTAGAAAACAAAGCAGCTCTGCCAGAAGCGACAAGGTTTCTGAAGCTTTGGATATTTTAGGTCTGGATCTAAACGCAACCTTTGATGACGTAAAGAAAGCTCACAAGAGGTTAATGTTAAAGTATCATCCTGACAGATTAGCTTCTCAGGGACTGCCTGAGGATATGATTGCAATTTACACAGAAAAGGCAAAAGCAGTACAGGTTGCCTTCGATCTGCTAAAAAAGATGTATGGTGATTACATCTAGGAATAAATATGAAATTAAAAGGAACAATTTTAGGCTTCATAATAGGCTGGATGTTTTTAAATCCTTTCAGCGCTGTAATAGGTGCTCTACTGGGGTATTTTCTGCATGACAAACCAAGGATGGAAAAATCAGAAAGATATGCCAGAACCTACAATAAATTTACCAGGGATGCAAACTACAATCTGTCATTAGTGGATATAACCTTTTCTTTTATGGGGTATATTGCAAGAGGTGCAGGCCGCATCAATGAAGATCATATAAAAAAAGCAAATCAGATAATGGATCAGATGCAGCTAAACAGCAGTTCTAGACAGGTTGCAAGGGAGGCCTTTAATCTTGGCAAGCAAGATGGCTTTGATATAGATGAAAAGGTTGCTAAGCTTAGAGACCTGGCAGGTGAGGATAATGTCTGTTTTGTTGACTATCTTTTAGAAATACAGATTCAGGTGGCACTGTCTGACGGAACTCTTGAGAAAGGAGAGCAGGACAGGCTTATGACTCTTGCAATGCATCTTGGGGTGTCATCTGAGTCAATGCAGCGACTAATTGCCACAAGATACAATGAAATGCTTTTTGAACAGCAGTTTTACAGACAGTATCATAAGTCTTATGGAAACTCAGACAGTGAATCATCTCAGGAGTCTTATTCATCAGAATCCTCTTCTTCAAGCTCAAGACTTAATGCTGCCTACAGTCTGCTAGGTGTAACCTCTGAAGCATCAGAGTCTGAAATTAAAAAAGCTCACAAAAAACTGATGCTGAAGTATCACCCTGACAGGCTCGCCTCTCAGGGACTATCTGAAGAGATGATTAGAATGTATACAGAAAAGGCGAAGGACATTCAGGCAGCCTTTGATTTAATAAAAAGAAGCAGAGGCTTTAAATGAAGAATGATGCTTTTGATGTGAAAGATAAGAGTTTGCCTGTAATAGGATGAGCAAATTCTAGCCTGAAAGCATGCAGACATAATCTATCAGCTTTGTCCTTTGCTACGCCTTTTGCATAAAATCTGTCACCTATTATAGGGTGTCCGATTGAAGATAGATGAACTCTTAACTGATGTGAACGCCCTGTAACAGGAGTAAGAATAACCACAGAGCAGTCTTCTATCTTACCTGCAACACAATACTCATCTGTTCTTTCAAACAAGGTAACGGAAGGTTTCCCCTGTTTAAAATCAACAATCTGTAAGGGCCTGTTTTCGATATCGCATCTTATGGGAAGTTCAATTTTTCCCCTCTTTTCAATCTGGCCGTCAACTATGGCAACGTATAGTTTTTTCACTTCCCTTTTTTCAAACATCTTTCCAAGTTTTGAAATTGATTCCTGCTCAAGCCCAACCACCATAAGCCCTGAAGTATCCATATCAAGTCGGTGTACAGGCTGTGCATTTTTATACTTCTCTCTTATTCTTGAAATAATGCTGTCAAAGTGCTCTGCTCCTCTTCCCGGGACAGATAGCAGACCGGAAGGTTTGTTGACAACCATAATTGAGTCATCTTCAAAGAGGATCTCAAGAAAAGGAGTTTTAGGCGGGTTGTAAATAAAGTCTTTCATTGAGGAAACTTAAAAAAGAGCCGCTAGGGCTCTTTTAGAGATTTTATTCTTCAAAATGTGAGGCTGAAAGAACTTTGTTTGTGTGTTCTGCAGGAAGCTCAAGTCCTAACTCTCTGAAGTTATCAATCATTCTTTCATAAGCAGGTTTTGCGTATTCAGAGTCATAATATGTATATATGATATTCTGGCAGTGACGGATTGAGGAAATCAGTGCACCTCTGTCCTGATAATAGTTTGAGATAGCCCATTCTCTTTTCGCAAGCTGAGTTTTCACCCAGATAATTCTCTGATAGGCATCCTTTGCATATGGAGAGTTTGGATAGGTTTCAATCAAATCTTTGAATGACTTAAATGCGTCATACAGGCATTGAGGATCCTTTTGAGATCTGTCAAAACCAAAGAAGTCCTGAATAATGGTGCCATGTTTTTGCAGTTCATTTAATCCTTTCATGTACATAACATAGTCTGTGTACTGAGAGGTAGGATTCAATCGAAGATAGCGTTCAATAGCAGCTGTGGTCAGATCTGACTTATGAGACTTGTAGTACACATAGATCATATCTAGCTGCACCTGATCAGTCAGCTCGCCAAAGGGATACCTAGAATCAAGAGCCTCAAGATAATCCTTAGCGTTGCCGTAATCCCCTAAAGCAGCATACTGTCTTGCCTTAGCATGTAATGCTTCCTGAGATATATCAGGAATAGCGTCCTTATCAATTGAGTCAGAAGAACAGGCTGTAATAGATAGAGCTCCTACAATTACAAACGGTAAAAGTATCTTCTTAATCATCAAAAATCTGCCTCATGTTTTTTTCTTAAAATAAATCTCTGTATATGTTATCTTAAGTACAGTCAAATATCTAAAGAAAAATTAAAAATATAGAATATGGTAGAAAATAATAAGCTAAATTATACCGTAAATGATGAGCTTCACGGCAAGAGACTAGATGCAGCTTTAGCCTCTCTTGATGACAGCTTTTCAAGAAGCACGTTAGGTCAGTATATTAAAGATGGCCTGGTTACAATAGATGGAACTGTGGTAAACAAGCCTAGCTTTAAGGTAAGTTCAGGGCAGATGATCTCCCTTGTAGCTCCGCAAAGGGAAGAGCTTGATGCACAGCCTCAGGACATTCCTCTTAGCGTCATCTATGAAGATGATGATTTGATTGTTATCAATAAGCCTATTGGCCTTGTGGTTCATCCGGGGGCCGGCTGCAAAGACGGAACCGTAATGAATGCCATGCTGCATCATTACCCTCAGACCTCAACTCTTCCTAGAGCAGGTATTGTTCACCGACTTGACAAGGATACCTCTGGTCTTATGGTTATTGCTTTAAATAAATATGCCCAGATAAAACTAGTAAGAGCAATCAGCAGACATAATGTTGTAAGAGAATATGAGGCAATCTGTGAGGGACTCATAACCTCAGGTGGTGTTATTGAGGCTGATATCAGTCGAGATCCGTACAACAGAACTAAAATGGCCGTAGTCTGTGATGGTATGGGGCGCGAGGCAATAACACACTATAGGGTTATGGAACAGTTTAGGGAACATACACTGTTAAAACTTCGTCTTGAGACTGGTCGAACTCATCAGATCCGTGTACATATGGCATCAATTGATCATCCTTTATTAGGAGATATGGTATACGGAGGAAAGCGACTTAAGCTCATGAAGGGGGCAAGTGAGGAACTGTCAGATGCCTTAAGATCCTACCGTCATCAGGCGCTGCATGCGGCACATATAGAGTTTGTTCACCCAATAAGCGGGGAACAAATGGCTTTTGATGCACCGATCCCAGATGAATTTGAGAATATGATTAGACTCTTAAGAGAGGATAAAATCGCAAATGGAACAGAATTCTAGCTTTGTTGAAATATCATCCTTTAAAAGACAGAACGTAACTGCGTTTTATACAACAAAAGATGGAGGATTCAGCAAAGGGAGTTTCGCATCTTTTAACCTTGGTCTGCATGTGGATGATCTGCCAGAAGATGTGTTAAAAAACCGCATAAAGCTAGAAGATTCTGCTGGCAGGAAGATTGTTTTTATGAATCAGACTCACTCAAATAAAGTGTGTTTTGTCTCAGATAAAGACATCTCTGATTCATCAGCAATGCTGCAAAGCGGTGATTATTCATTAGGAATAAACTGTGACGGTATTGTAACTGACAGTCAGAAAATAGCGCTGTCAGTTTTAACCGCTGACTGTCTCCCATTACTGCTTTCAACCTCAGATGGAAAAGTAATAGGAGCTATTCACTGTGGCTGGAAAGGTATATATTCAGGTATTATTGAAAATGCGATAAAACTAATAAGATTCAAAAGCAGAGCACCTATAGAAGCCTACATTGGACCATGCATTGGGCCTGACAGTTTTGAAGTAGGGCCAGAGATTAAAGAAAAGTTTGCACCAATAGTTACGGAAGTAGATAGAGCTTTTGTAAAGAAAAACAATGACAAGTACCTGTGCTCTCTGCCAGAGCTTGCAACTCAGATCCTGGTTGACAATACAGTTGAGAGTATCACCTATTCAAATGTAGATACCTTTATTGAAGAAAACCATTTGTACTCCTACAGAAAACAAAAAGTAACCGGAAGGTTTGCATCTGTAATATACAGGGCATAATTATCTCTAAAGTAATTAGGAGGGGGCTTAAAGCCTAAGCAAAAACATAGCAGTTCCTCCTAAGCATATCGTCTCATATCAGGTTTAATTCTTTGGTCGTCAGATCAATCAAAGAGGACTAGTCCACTTTAGCAGGAATGATGTGTGTGTGTGGGGGGGGGGAGGTTGTCGCAACCAACACTCATAATCCGGATTGTATATACCTGAGTTTTGCAGTTAACTTAAAATAAAAACAGCCGAATCCCTTATACAGACA
>JBJEWX010000181.1:0-2150 GCA_051885275.1 Succinivibrio sp.
TCTTGCATTTTCATTGGCAATATCCACAATTCTTCGATCTGCATCAAAGCCGATAATCTTTGAGCCCTGAGCAAGGCATTTTGCAACTCCAGCCTCATGTCTTTGCTTAGCCTCATTTAAAAGTTCATTCCAGATAGCTTTATCAAACTGCTTTAAGTTATAAAAACCAAAATGCTCACGGCTGATGCCAGGTGCCGTATCAGTTGCAATCAGAGCAGCCTCAAACAGAAGGGTACCTGATCCGCACATTGGATCTAAAAAATTACCCTCAATGAAACCAGCTCTTTTTACCATTGCCGCCGCAAGATTTTCCTTTAAGGGTGCTGCACCGGTTCCTCTGTGAAATTCTCTTTTTAAAAGGGCCTTACCAGATAAATCAATAAGAATATTGGCACTTCCTTTTTTGTCTAAATGACAGTTGATTAGAACATCAGGATTGTCCTTATCAACAAAAGGTCTCCCGCCTTGTGTTTTTTGCAGTCTGTCGCAGATTGCATCCTTTACCTTGAGTGCTCCATACTGGGTGTTCCTAATCTCTTCATTAGTACCAGTAAAAGAAACTGCTATGGTACAGTCCTTGTCAAAGTACTTTTCCCAGGCAACTCCGTTTGCGCCAATATACAGCTCTGTGTCGGTTTCACAGAAAAACTCAGACATCTCAAGTAAAATCCTTGAGGCAAAGCGCGACCATAAACAGGCCTTCATTCCAAAGGCGAAATCGCCTTTAAAGGAGACACCAGCAACAGTTTCACTTGCACTTTGTGCTCCAAGTTCGTTTAATTCGTTTAATAAGAGATTTTCAAGACCTTTAGGACAGGTTGCAAAGAAAGATAATGCCATTTATTTGTGCTCCGTAAATTCAGCTGACATTATACCTTATCAGCCCAGGCAAAAAAGCAGTAAAAAACTCTAAAGTAAAATTAAAGTATTCCGATATGAGTTTATAGGGTTTGTATCGGCCAATGAGCCCTTATCAGGAGAGAAAGCAGAAACTGTATTTTCTGCAGTTGTCTCTGGAGGATTCCCTCCAGAGGTAACCCTCCTATAATAATGATTAAATTTCCCCTCTCACCTGTGTACTGTCATATCCAAAAGTGTACAATTACCAGCATAATTGCTTGCAGCTTGACCTTTTGTATACAGCATTGCTACACATTATTATGTTTAATCTTATAAAATCTGTAAAAAGAAATCCTGATCTCTACCTGGCAGCCCTGCTAGCCCTAATTTCCCTTACCTTTACTAAGGTCAGCCTAAGAGGGCTTGCAAGTGCTGTTAATCCTGAAATTCTCCTAGAACTCTTCTGCCTGATGGTAGTTACAGCCGGTCTTAGAGTTACAGGTTTTTTAGATCTTATCTACCTTAAGATAACCCCTTTGGTGAATAACGCCAGACGCCTGTCAGGACTGTTTATTTTTCTAAACTTTTTCACATCAATGTTTGTAACAAATGATGTCAGTCTTATAATCTTTATCCCCCTGTCAATCAGTGCTCTTTTAAAAGCACAAAGATCAGATCTCATGGTAACAGTAATATCCCTGCAGACAGTGGCGGCAAATATGGGCAGTATGCTAACCCCAATTGGAAATCCACAGAATCTATTTATATACAACTATTTCCGATACGATCTCTTTTCATTTTTTAAAGTAACTTTTCCAGTATTTGCTGTATGCTTTATCCTGCTTTTTATCTTTACCTGCTTTATTGATAAAAAATCAGTTTTATTTAATCAGTCAGCTAAAACCGCGTTGCCTGTAAGACAGACTTTTGCCCTTGTGGTTCTCTTCATGATCTGTATTCTCAGCGTGCTAAGGGTGATAGAGGTATATCATATGGCAGCGGTTGTACTTTTGTCAGTGCTTGTAATCAACCGGAAACTGCTGATTAAAGCAGATTACAAACTCCTGCTGCTTTTTGTATTTCTGTTTATTTTTGTATCTAATCTAAGCAAACTTGAATCAGTAAGTAATCTGGCCCTTACTTTTGTAAAAGACTATGAGTTTTTTGTGTCCTTCTGCCTGTCTCAGATTATAAGCAATGTTTCTGCAACCGTGATGCTGTCTGGATTTGCAGCAGATCCTGATGCTCTGCTTCTTGGAGTGAATGTAGGAGGGCTTGGCACCATAATTGCGTCAATGGCCAGCCTGATA
>JBJEWX010000182.1:0-9631 GCA_051885275.1 Succinivibrio sp.
TCCACGTATTGCAACAACCAAGGTTAACGCAGTAAACGGCGATCCAATGCCTTCAGTACCTGAGATGAGCAAGTTCTGGTCTTCATTTGAGACTGCATTAAAGAACGTAACATCAGGCCGTCAGGCAGTTAACGAAGCTGCTGATACCGCTGCAAAGCGTATCCTGAGTGAATAATTTCTCTTAATGATGCTCGGCACGAAAGTGCCGAGTGTTTTTTTTATTAATATTTGGCAAATTAGGAATTGGACATGGAACTGTCAGCAATAAATAATTTGAAACTCAGCCCTAAGATTTTAATCAAATGGCTTGTAGTTGCAGTTATTGTGTTAGTCAACCTTTATGCCGATATTCGCATGTATTTGAATGGTGATATTGCATATCCTCTTTTAGATATTGTGCTTGTCGGTGTAGGTGTATATGTTTTCGTCAGCAAGAAGATGTATGCACAGCGCTACGCTTTTCCAAGTGTTGCGGGTATGACTGCATTTATCATTTTCCCTCTGATCTACACATTATGGATCTCTTTCACCAATTATTCTGGTGCTCACGTAATGACTGTAGAATCAGCAAAGGCATATCACCTTCAGAAGACCTATAAGTCAGAAGGTGGTGATTATTCATACAAAATTTTTGAGCTTGAAGATGGCAAGTATGATCTTGTTTTAAATCAGGGATCAAAAGTTTTCAAGAACGAAGCTCCTCTAGACCTTTCAAGTGCTGCAATCAATGAGGCAGCTAAACTTGGTAAGAGCTTTGATGTTAAATTAATTGCATCTGGCGAGTCTTCTGGTAAGGCTGTTCCAATGAAGAAGTTCATGTCTTTTAGAAATGTATTAAAGTCATATATTCTTCATTTACCAGATTCAGATGTTAAGCTCTCAATGAGCGGTCTGCGTTCTTATTCAGCTCAGAGTGAGAAGTTCAAAGTTCTTGAAGTTGGTGAGAAGGCTGATAACGGCTACGTTGTAGATTCAAAGAATGTTCTTTGGGATAACGAGAAAAAAGCTCTTTTCATGCCAAACATGGAAACAGGTTTCTACCAGTATGCTGATGAAAAGGGACAGCTTTACGGTGAGGAATTTGCTCCTGGTTTCAAGGTTAATGTAGGTTTTAAGAACTACATTAAGTTCCTATCAAATGAAAGCATTCGCATGCCTTTCTTTGAGATTTTTATCTGGACTGTCTGCTTCTCTGCAATTACCGTTTTTGGTACACTTGCAATCGGTATGGTTTTAGCATGTCTTGTGCAGTGGCAGTTCTTACGCTTCAGAGGCGTTTACCGCGTATTCTTAATTCTTCCATACGCAGTACCATCATTTATTTCTATTTTGGTTTTCAAGGGTTTATTCAACCAGAACTTCGGTGAATTGAATCTTTTCTTAGGCCTTATAATGGAGCCTATATATGCCGCATTCGGAGCACAGTGGACCTCTATTGAGTGGTTTACTGATCCATGGGCAGCAAGAGCAATGATTCTGATGGTTAATGCATGGCTTGGTTATCCTTACATGATGATTCTGTGTATGGGTCTTCTAAAGTCTATTCCAGATGATTTGTATGAGGCAACAGCAATCGAAGGTGCATCACCTTGGGTTAACCTGCGTCATATAACATTACCATTGTTAATTAAGCCATTAGCTCCGCTGCTTATTGCTTCATTTGCATTCAATTTCAACAACTTCGTATTGATTCAGTTATTAACTGGTGGTGGTCCTGACATGATTAATGCTACTCAGGCTCCTGCAGGTTATACTGACTTACTCGTAAGCTTCACATATCGTATCGCTTTCGAAGGTGGTAAGGGTAATGATTACGGTCTAGCTGCTGCAGTTGCTGCTCTGATCTTCGTAATGGTTGGCTTACTCAGCTTGGTACAGTTACGTCTGACCAAGACAAGTCAGGTTCATGGTTAAGAGGAGACTGAATTAAAATGGCAATTGTTCAACCAAAATCATTAGTTTACAGAAAAGCACTGGCACATGTGTTTATTCTGGCATTCCTTTGCCTGATCATGTTCCCTTTGCTGATGATTGTAGCTATTTCATTCCGTCAGGGTAACTTTTCAGTAGGTGATGTGATTCCAAAGGCATCAACATCTACATTAGATCACTGGCGTCTTGCACTTGGCTTTAATGTAAGAAAGTTAAACAAGGTTTCAGGCTCTGTTATCAATGTTATTAACACTGATGACGGCAAAGTTAGAATGTATATCACCTCAGATGAGGATGTATCTTTCCGTAACTTCGTTACTGAGCCATTCTCAATGGGAGATGTCAAGAGCCTTAAGGGTGGTGATATTCTCACCGTTCAGGCAAATCCAGACACTTCTGAAATTGAGGATGCATACTTTGTTCGTGCAAATGAGTCAAAGGATTTCTGCTTACCTTTAGTCGGCAAGCTTGCAATGCAGTTAGGAGATGGTGCTGAGGCTGTAACCTACTTTGTTGATAAGAACGACAATGAGGGTACAAACTTCGGTGTATACAAGGAGAGCATTATTCCTCCACCATTCCCTGTATTACTGTGGTTATGGAACTCAATCAAGGTTGCATTTATCACTGCATTCCTTATTATCTGCTTATCAACAACATCTGCATACGCATTCGCCCGTATGAAGTTCAAAGGTAAGACTGCTATACTTAACGGAATGCTGATTTTCCAGATGTTCCCTGCTGTTCTTGCTCTGGTTGCTATTTATGCATTGTTCGATAAGATTGGTGATTACATCCCATGGCTAGGTCTAAATACTCATGGTGGTCTGATCCTATCTTACATGGGCGGTATTGCACTACATATTTGGACAATCAAGGGTTACTTCGAAACAATCGATGCATCATTAGAGGAAGCTGCTGCTATTGATGGAGCTACTCCATGGCAGGCATTCAGACTGATTCTGTTACCTCTTTCAGTACCTATTCTTGCTGTGGTATTCATTTTGGCATTCATTGGTACCATTACTGAGGTTCCTGTAGCATCTGTTCTTCTATTAGACATGAATGCATTAACACTGGCTGTAGGTTCTCAGCAGTATCTGTATCCACAGAATTACCTGTGGGGTGATTTCGCAGCTGCTGCAGTTCTGTCAGGTCTGCCTATTACCATTGTGTTCTTATTGGCACAGCGCTGGTTAGTAGGTGGTTTGACCGCTGGTGGTGTAAAGGGTTAATTATTAAGCTTCAATGCTTTTGTAAAGAATTTTAAGAGAGTAAATCATGGCAGACGTATTATTAAGTAAAGTTAGAAAGAACTACAATCCTGCAATTTTAAAGGATACTTTACGCAACATTAACTTAGATATCAAAGATGGTGACTTCATCGTTTTCGTTGGTCCATCAGGATGTGGTAAATCAACCCTTCTTCGTATGATTGCCGGTTTAGAGGATATTACCGACGGTGATCTGATGATCAATGGTAAGCGTGTAAATGAGGTTCCACCTTCAGAGCGTAACATTGGTATGGTTTTCCAGTCATACGCTCTTTATCCTCACATGACCGTGTTTGATAACATGGCTTTCGGTCTTAAGTTAAAGCACATGGATAAAAAAGAAATTATCCGTCGTGTTGTTCAGGCTGCAGACGTTCTTGGTCTTGAGGCTTTCCTTGAGCGTAAGCCAAAGGCTTTATCAGGTGGTCAGCGCCAGCGTGTTGCTATTGGTCGTTGTATTGTTCAGAACCCTTCAGTGTTCTTATTCGATGAGCCTTTATCAAACCTTGATGCTGCTCTTCGTGTAAAGATGCGTCTTGAGATTGCAAAGTTACACAAAGAACTTAATGCAACAATTATTTATGTTACCCACGATCAGGTTGAGGCTATGACCTTAGCTGACAAGATCTGCGTATTAAGCCCTTTACGTGCTAATGCAGAGTCAAATCTTGAGCAGTTTGGTTCACCGCTTGAGCTTTACAATCACCCTGTTAATATCTTCGTTGCTGGCTTCATTGGTTCTCCAAAGATGAACTTCTTAAAGGGTGAGATCCATGCAATTGAGGAAGGCAAATGCGTTGTTAAGTTAATCACTGGCGAAAGAATTACCGCTGCTGTTGACGCTACCCGTGCTGAGGTTGGTCAGAAGGTTGTTCTGGGTGTTCGTCCTGAGCATCTTGTTGCTGCTGATTCTGCAGTTGCAGATGGCGGTAAGATCCAGGGTAAGGTTGTAGTTACTGAAAACTTAGGTGCTGAATTCTTCGTATACATGGATTCTGGTGCATCTGATGTTGGAAGTGACTTTACTGTTAAGTCAGAGTCTGAAATTGATGTATCATCAGGAGATGACTTTGTAGTAGGAATTCCATCAACAGCATGTCACTTATTCGATGCTGATGGTATTGCTTTCCCTCGTACAGCTGTGTACAAGAGAAACTGATGACAGCAGTCTAACTGTCTATTTGCCAATTGAGGGAGCCGTGAGGCTCCCTTTGTTTATATAAAAAAATACCTGAAGAGCAGTGCCATTCAGGTATTTATTTTGGAATGAGCTGTTAGGCAGTTACATCAATGTTTGCGCCTTTTGCGCCTTCAACATGAGCAACAGGTTGAACTGCAGCTGCAGGGGCCTGAGCCTGAACCTGCTGGGCAGTCTGAACTGCTCCTTCTAAGAGGGCCAGTGAGATCTGTCCCTGGCTGTCATTTGCACGTTTAAGCATAGCAACGTTCAATGACTCCATTCCATAATTTGAATTAATAGAACTCATATTATGTCCTCCTTAGTATTATTATCGGCAATCTAAGAAAGCAAATTAAATCTCAATGCCTAATATTTTTGAAATCTCATCGAGATTCTCATTTGTTCCTGTAAACTGAATGGCATTGATTCCACGACTCTTTGCTACTTCAATATTGTCTGGATTATCATCAGTAAAGAAAGTCTCTTCTGGCTTTAAGTTATACCTTTCAAGCAGTGTTAGGTATATTCCCTTTTCAGGTTTTATCATCTTCTCTTCACCTGATACCACAATTCCTTCAAAAGTCTGAAGGAACTTATAGGTATTATAAGCATAAGGGAAGGTTTCCGCTGACCAGTTGGTGAGACCGTAAACTTTAAATTTCCCTGAATTTTGAACTGCATTTAAAAGTTTTATTCCTGAGGAAATCTCTCCTTTAAGCATGGCTTCCCAGCCTTTTCTGTAAAGCATGATCTCATTTTTAAACTCAGGATGTTCTAAAGAGAGTTCATTCATGCATTCTTCAAAAGTTCTACCCCGGTCCATTTGAGAGTTCCATTTTGAAGTAACAATATTAGAAATAAAATATTCCATTTTTTCATCATCATTAAAAACTGATGAATAAAAATATCTTGGGTTCCAGTCCAAGAGAACACCGCCAAAATCGAAAACCACGTTTTTAATAGTCACTTCAAAACTCCAAAATCAAATAGAAAACTACCTCTATTTTAGGATATAAACTTTGGTTTTTTCAAATTAGATGATTACTAATATAAAAAGATTACACAGAACTAAATGTAGAGCTAAGCAAGCACTGATATTGAGCAAAATTGTAAAAAATTGGAGAATTTTGTAATTGAGAAAAGCCCTGTTGTAAGTGATGCTACTATACATACAGCGCAATTGCACACGTGGTTAAGCTATCCTAAGCCACATAATTGGTAATGATTATTAGATTATCTTTATGAGATTTGGTAAAATACCGCACAAAGTTTGTGCCTGTCATAAACAATTTTTGGGGATAAAAAATGAAAAAGATTCTACTTGCAACTGTTTTTTCAGTATGTTCTGTATTTTCTGTAACAAATGCGAATACCTTAAGGTTTGGTACCGAGGCAACTTTCGCTCCTTTTGAGTTTACAGATGATAAATCCAATATCATTGGTTACGATGTAGATATTATCAAGGCTATCGGTCAGGCTGAAGGCTTTGATGTTGAAGTTGTGAATATGCCTTTTGATGCACTGATTCCAAGTGTTTTAACCTCACAGTTAGATGGAGCAATTGCTGGAATTACCATTACTGAGGAAAGAGCAAAACAGGTTGCTTTCTCAGATCCTTACTATAAGTCAGGCATCAGCGCAGTTATCAGAGCCGAGGATGAATCAAAATATACAACAATTGATTCTCTATCTAATTCACGTCTTTGCGCCCAAATTGGTACTACAGGCGCAAACGCAGCAAAAGAACTTACTAGTGGTAATGTTGGTTTCTACAATACTGTTCCTGAGTCCTTTATGGAGCTTAAGAATAAGGGCTGCGAGGCTGTATTTAACGACAGACCTGTAAACCTTTACTTCCTGATTACATCAAAGGACAACTCTTTTGTTGAAGTAAAGGAACTCATCAATGGTGAGGATTACGGCATTGTTCTAAATAAGAACAACACCGAGCTTTTAAATAAAATCAACAGCGGTCTTAAAAAGATCAGAGAAAATGGAACCTTCTCAGCAATTCATGAGAAATGGTTCAAAGTGAAAGAATAACAGGGCTACTGCCTTTTTATAAGATTAACTCTAATGAATGCGTTTATAGAATATTTTCAGAGTATTGACACTCAGTTTGTTGCAAGCACTCTAAAGCTTCTTCTTACAGGTGCGCTTGTAACTTTGGAGATTACTCTGGTGGCAGTTGCCTTTGGTGTGCTTATCGGTCTTTTTGTGGGTATTGCTGAGCTTTCTAACTATAAGCTTCTAAAGTGGCCTGCAAAAGTCTATGTTGATATTATTCGAGGTACACCTCTTTTAGTTCAGATCTTTATCATTTATTTTGCACTGCCTGCACTTTTAGGTATCAGAATTGAACCATACATTGCAGCTGTAGTTGCCTGCTCAATCAATTCAGGAGCCTATGTGGCTGAAATCTTTAGGGCAGGTATTCAGTCTATTGATAAAGGTCAGTTTGAGGCTGGCAGATCACTTGGTCTGACCTGGTCTCAGACTATGTCTAAGATTGTGATCCCACAGGCTTTTAGAAGAACCATTCCTCAGCTTGGAAATGAATTTATTGCCATGCTTAAGGATTCATCTTTAGTGTCTGTTATCGGCTTTGAAGAGCTGACCCGTAAGGGACAGTTAATAATTGCAGCCACCTACAGGTCATTTGAAATTTGGACTGCAGTTGCTATCATCTACCTGATTATGACTCTTACTATCAGCAGACTGGTTGCATATCTTGAGAAAAAATACAATTCTAAGGGACACTGATAGATGATTATAATTAAGGACTTATATAAGTCATACGGTTCAAACAAGATCCTTCGGGGTATTGATCTGCACGTTGGCAAAAGTGAGGTTGTTGTTGTCATTGGTCCTTCAGGATCCGGCAAGAGTACACTTTTGCGCTGTGTTAACTATCTTGAGGTTCCAACCTCAGGTTCAATTACCATAAATAATGAGACTATAACCAGACAGACTAACATCAACCATATCAGAGCAGAGGTGGGAATGGTATTTCAGCATTTCAACCTTTTCCCTCATATGACAGTTATAGATAACATTACGGTCGCTCCGATTTCAGTCAGAAAGAAGTCTAAGAAGGAGGCTGAGTCTAAGGCCATTGATCTTCTTGATAGAGTCGGACTTGCTGACAAGGCCTCATCATATCCTGATCAGTTGTCAGGAGGACAGCAGCAACGAGTTGCTATTGCAAGAGCTCTTGCAATGGAGCCTCAGGTTATGCTTTTTGATGAGCCAACATCAGCTTTGGATCCTGAAATGGTAAACGAGGTTTTAGATGTAATGCGTGATCTTGCTCAATCAGGAATGACCATGATGTGTGTGACACATGAAATGGGATTTGCCAAGCAGGTAGCAGACAGAGTGCTATTTGTTGATCAGGGTAAAATTCTCGAAGATGCATCACCAGACGAAATCTTCTCTAATCCAAAACACGACAGAACAAAAGAGTTTTTAGCGAAAATCCTTTAGTTCTTTCAAGACCTGCCTTCAGCAGGTCTTTTTAAATATTTTTTTTATCAGCTGTTTACGGTTGCTGTTAATTGGCTATAATCACGCATAAAAATAACAATTAACACGTTCACCATACAGAAGATGAAAAATTCAGAAACACTTAAGCTATCAGCTCCATCTCAGGGTCTTTTCTCTTTAAGCTGGCCAATATTTATTGACCTGGCAATGCATTTTATGACCATTATTATCAATACCTATATGGTCAGTAAACTCTCATTACAGGCTGTGGCTGAGCTTAATGTGGGCTCTCAGGCTTTCCAGCTTGCATTTACGCTGTTTAATTTTGTAAACATTGGTGTATGTGTTTGCTGTGCTCAAGCTCTAGGCAACGGAAACAAGAGCATAGTAAGACGAATAATTCATCTTGGACTTGGTTTAAATATTCTTTTTGGTCTTGTAATTGTCAATCTCTGCTTCTTTGGTGCTGGTGTTATCTGTGATCTTATGAACATACCAGATGATATCTATGCAACCTCAAAGCGCTATCTGATGATCCTGTCCTTTGCCTTTTTTGCAGAAGCAATCAATCTGTGTACCAGCGCAATTTTAAGAGCTCATGGCTGTACCCGTGATCCTATGTACGTAAACATAGCCTGCAATATTTTGATTGTATTTGGGAATTATGCCTTCTTGTTTGGAAAATTTGGTGCTCCTGAGCTTGGCATTACAGGTGTAGCTGTAAGCGTTGTAATTTCAAGATACCTGTCTATTGGATTTTTGTACTACCTGATGGTAAAACGCACAAAGGTAAGGATTGTTCCTAAATTCCTTTATATTCTTAAGAAGAAGATCATCAGACAGATTTTCGCAATAGGTTTACCAGGAGCTGGAGAAAATCTGACCTGGCAGCTGCAGTTTCTGTTTATGACATCAGTGGTTGGTACCTTCGGCTCTATTGCACTTGCTACGCAGGGTATTTATTTTCAGATGTGCGGGCTTATCATGCTGTTTTCAATTTCTGTTGCTATGGGTACTGAGATACTGGTGTCCCATTATGCAGGAGCTATGAAATTTGGACTTGCAAACAGACAGCTTATTCATTCGGTAAAAATCGGAATGATCATTACCGCATTATTATCAATCAATATTCCTATCTGGCTTGGAGATGCTGTTTTCTCAATATTTACTGATGACATACAGGTACTTGATATGGCAAGGCCAATATTCTACGTATCTGTCATTATGGAAGTCGGAAGAATATTAAACATCATCATTATTAACTCTCTAAGAGCTGTCGGGGATACTAAATTCCCTGTTATCATGGCGGTTCTATCAATGTGGGGCGTTTCTGTTCCTGTAGGCTGCTTCCTTGGAATTTATATGGAGATGGGACTACTTGGAGTATGGATAGGTTTCTGCTGTGACGAGTGTACTCGTGGCCTGATTATGCTGTCTAGATGGCTTGCTAAAGGCTGGATCAGATCTGCAAAGCAGAATTACAGAATCAACTACATGAAAAAAAGGAATTTCAAGGCAGCTCTCTAGTTTTTTATAAAGGATTTTTGTTTGAGTTTGGATGGTAGAAAAAATTACCAAATTGTGCCGAAAAAAAACTGGCTTCAGCCATGGGGAGCTGTAAAGCTGTACAGTTTCGCCAAGTTTTCCCAAAACCTCAAAAGAAGTACCAAAACCATTCTGATATCGTTATGGATGCATAGGCTAATCCTTCGAGCTTGTTTTAATGTTCCTTTGGAGTCTATAAGAGTTTCCACTATCA
>JBJEWX010000183.1:0-9590 GCA_051885275.1 Succinivibrio sp.
GACCCGCACGTCCGGTGGTGTGAGAGGGGCGAGCCTAAACTCCCCCTACTCGATTTATGGAGTGATTATGAATTCTTATGCGGCTACATCATTGCCTGACTTCCTGTTTTCCTGTTCACTTTCAGTTCTGCCATTATTCTTGTAAAGCTGATTTACTGAGCGTGAGCCGATAAATACTCTGTTTGACTGAACAAACTTTTCTTTTGCGTAATCTGGACGTGAATTCATAATCTGGGAGACCTGCTCCTCGCTCATCTTTCCTAAGGTAAGTCCTATTGCCTTGTAGGTGATAAGAGGTCTTGCCTCTTTGGAGATTATGATCTGTGCCTTATGGGTAAGCTCATCGACAATATTTACAATCTTAAGCACACCTTCATCAATCAGATTACGTACAGTTGGCTCTGATACTGGGAGGGTAAGAACTGATCTTCTCTGAAGAACAAACTCACGAAGTAATGCCTTTTCAGCAAAATCCAGCTCCTCTACAGCCTTTGTCACTCTAAGATGGATTCGCTGAGACTGCTTTTTGTTATAGATACCATTATAGATAGTTGCAATGGCCTGAGATATGAAGTTGGAAATCTCAATTATCAGAGCAAAATACAGCATGATTTTGTTAGCTTCAATATGGGCTGCAAATTCAGCTGAAACAGCCTGCCATGGTATTACTAACATTAAAACTGTTAAGCAGAATAACCACATCATAACTGTATTGATTGTGTGAATAACGCTGTTTGAGTTCTCGTACTTCATAACTTTATCTCCATAAATGACGTTTTGTTTAACTGTATTGGGTAAAGCAATTGCTGTGCCAGATCTAAATACAGTAAATAACACATTGAATTTAAAAGATAATTATTAAACAGTAGATGTGAACTGAAATCAGGTCTGTCAAATTTCTGTGATAAAAAAACATTAATAATTAATATTTTCCATTAATCTGTCGGTTTCATGACTTAGACTTTAGAGGAATAACCTAAGATAAAACAGGTAAATATCTGTGACCTGTTTTGGAGCTTCGTTTCTATTGAGAATGAACGATAATTCACATAATCACTGATTTTTAAGCCATCAGCTTTGATATGTGCCAAAAAACTGCTACTGACTGCCTAAAAAAATATGCGTTAAGTGGTATCATATGCCCATTGTTAATTAACATCTCTTGCAGGTATGGATCATGAAAAGGATTTCAGCAATTATTAAACCATTTAAATTAGATGATGTTCGCGAAGCATTAAGCTCAAGAGGAATTTCAGGAATGACCGTGTCAGAGGTAAAGGGCTTTGGTCGTCAGAAAGGTCATACTGAGCTTTACAGAGGCGCAGAATATGTGGTTGATTTTTTACCAAAGGCAAAGATAGAGCTTGTGGTAAAAGATGATGAAGTTGATTTATGTATTGAGGCAATTACTGAAGGCGCCCATACAGGCAAGATCGGAGACGGAAAGATCTTTGTATCAGATGTTGAGCGCGTAATCAGAATCAGAACTGGTGAAGAAGGTGAGGATGCCATCTAGTATAAGGGCATAGAGATGCGATTTAAACTAATCTGTGCAACTGTATTAGGATTGTCTGTTCTTACAGGCTGTACCACAACCCCTCCTTCTAATAAGGAAGATCTCTGTTCAATCTTTCAGGAGAAGGACAGCTGGTATATAGCCGCCCATGATGTCCATCGTAAGTATGGAATTCCTATCAATGTAGCAATGTCAATCATGGCTCAGGAATCAGCTTTTAAAGAGGATGCTCAGCCTCCAATGAGGTGGTTCCTGTTTATTCCATACGGTAGAGGCAGCTCTGCCTATG
The DNA here is from genome assembly GCA_051885275.1 of Succinivibrio sp. Lineage (GTDB taxonomy): Bacteria > Pseudomonadota > Gammaproteobacteria > Enterobacterales > Succinivibrionaceae > Succinivibrio. The sequence goes on from JBJEWX010000183.1 coordinate 1,806, forward strand.
GTTACGCACAGGCTCAGGATCCTGTGTGGAATGACTATAAATCAGAGGCAGGTTCATTCTTTTCATCAAGAACCAACTTTAAAGACTCTCTGGATTTTATTGCCTGGTATATGACAAAGACCAAAAAGACCAATGGAATTCAGTTTTCTGACGCATTCAATCAGTACCTGAACTACCATGAGGGATGGACAGGCTACAGAAAAGGAACCTATAAAAAGAAAACATGGCTTTTGAACGTGGCCAGAAAGGTATATACACGTTCTGAGAATTACAAATATCAGTTACAGCACTGCAATTTGTATTAACAAAAGAGGTAATAAAAATGCCATTAGTTGATAGTTTTTTAGTTGACCATACTATCATGCCAGCCCCATCTGTACGTCTAGCAAAGATTATGCAGACACCTCACGGGGACACTATTGAGGTATGGGATCTTAGAATAAAACAGCCAAACAAAGGGACAATGCCAGAGAAGGGAATCCATACCTTTGAGCATTATTTTGCAGGTTTCATGAGAGAGCACCTGAATGAAAAAGGTGTGGTTGAGGTAATTGATATCTCTCCTATGGGTTGTAAGACCGGCTTTTACATGAGCCTAATTGGCAAGGCCTGCCCGGAAAAGGTACAGGAGTCATTTAAAGCTTCAATGAATGACATTGCATCAATTGAAGATGGTTCAGTAGTGCCTGCCTCAAATCCACTGCAGTGCGGTTCCTGTGACTTGCATTCTCTACCTGAAGCAAAAGCGATAGCAAGAGAAGTATTAGATAAGGGAATTGTGATCACCAAATCTGAGGATATTGCTTTAGATCCTGCAAGATTAAAGGATCTTGCATAGTGAAAAAGGCTGTCTTTTTTGACCGTGACGGTGTCATTAATATAGATTACGGTTTTGTAGGTCAAATAGAGAACTACGATATAGTAGAGGGAGTAGCCTATTCATTAAGGCAGCTAAAGGACATGGGGTATGTTCTGGTACTTGTCACAAATCAGTCAGGCATAGCCAGGGGCAAGTACACTGAGGCTGACTTTTATAAGGTTACCTCCTTCATGCAGGCTAATCTTGCGCTTCATAAGGCCTGCTTTGACGGAATATACTTCTGTCCCCACCATCCACAGGCAGATCTTGAGAAATACAGATGTGACTGCGACTGCAGAAAGCCAAAAAGTGGCATGTTCCTTAAAGCTGCAGCAGAGCTTGATATTGATCTTGATAAATCAGTAATGATTGGAGATCATGCCTCAGATCTTGAAGCTGCTCGTGGTGCGGGCATACAAAGACTATACCTTGTAGGAGAACATATTGAAGAGGAAAGTAAAAAAATTTCCTCTATAAAGGCACTAAAAGATGTCAGAGCAGTTGTTCTGGATCTTAAAAATGAAAAAAAGTAACTAATTATATGGTTGAAATTCTGATAGCCAAAATTCAACAAAAGGTTTTATAAATCAATAAAATAAATGATTGAAAATCTTTATCAGATGCGTATTTATAGCAATTAGTATTTTTTTTTTATAAAATTATTTGAAATAAATGTGCCATTGTTCAATTTTGATACTATAATTAGCAGTGTTTGAGGGAGCGATAAAATTGTTTGTTGTTCCCGGTTTATCTGTTTAAACAGTTTTGGAGATAAAAATGAATAAGTTTCAGGCTACTTTAGCTGTTGTTGCTTTAGGTTCATCAGTATTAGTTGGTTGCGCTAACACTTCTTCATTAGAGGCTAAGTTAGACGCTATTGCTGCAGACGTTGACGCTTTAAAGGCTCAGCAGTCAAAGTTAGCAAATGACGTTGCTTTCGTTAAGTCAGACGCTGCACGTGCAAACGAGCGTTTAGACAACTTAGCACGTCGTTACAAGAAGTAATTTCTTGCAATGATTGCAAAAAAGGCCCACATATGTGGGCTTTTTTTATAACTGTCTATCAACACTAAGGTGGCAGTTAGCAGTATTCCCCAGTCCATATGAGTACCTGACAGATCTTAAGCAACCTCCCTAATCTATAAAACCTCCGAGGTATTTATCTCTTAAATCATTGAATGCATTTCTTTGCCACTAATCATATATTTATTATATATATGTATTTATACCATAACAAAAATAATTATGATATACTCAGATCAGTAGCTCAATGAACTAGAGGTGGTGCATGTCTGAAATTCAGATGAATGTTGTTAATTCAAGCGATCTTAAATTACTTGTTAATCTGTGCTCAAATATCATATCGTCTGAAGCTTTGTCTCTAGGCGATTCGCCCTTTGAATATGAAAAAATCATTGTAATGAACAAAGGAATGCAGACCTACCTGCAACAGGAGATAGCTTCCCTAAACGGAATCTGTTCCGGAATAGAGTTTATGCAGCTATGGTCTTTTATCTGGTCGCTACACAAATCTGTAAACAAGGCTGACAGCACCAACCGTTTCTCCCATGAGCATATGACCTGGTCAATTTTTTCTCTCTTTGATCATATCTTAGAAAGCAGTGAGCCTGTCTATCAGCCTCTAAAAGATTATATGGATGTTTGCTCGGGGACAGATGCAAAAGAGAAGTCATATCAGTTGTGCGGAGCTATTGCTGATGCTTTTGATCAGTATCAGATGTACAGACCTGACTGGATCCTTGAGTGGAATACATTTGATGATACGGTATTTGATGATGTATCCATCAAAAACGGAAAGTATGAAATAAAGGAAAATTCTGTCCTTGCTCAGTGGGTAAAGAAAGCCTCCTGCGGAAAAAGCAGTGCAAAAGCAGTCTTAGAGTCTAATATATGGCAGATAAAACTATGGACCTCACTTAAAAAGAATCTTGCCTCCTCATCAAACTCCTCAAATCTATGGGATAGAGCTACTGTAATAAAGGAGCTAATCTTAAAGTTTGACAGGGCAGCTTTTGAACCTTCACTTAAAAAGGAAATGGAACTTCCAAAAAGAGTTTTCATTTTTGGAGTGACAGCACTTCCCACACAGGTAATTCATCTTTTTTCCTCATTAGGAAGACTTGTGCCTGTATTTTTTATGAACCTAAATCCATGTGCGGAATACTGGGGAGATTTAGGATCTGACTATTCAACCTGGAAGCGAGAGAAAAAACAGATCTTAAAATACCTCAAGGCCAATGCTCTTAGTGAAAAGTATCATCTTGAGACAACACCGTATCAGCCATACAGATTTGCAGAAAACCAGAATGAGGAAGATTACTGCAGTTCATACCTGTCAAGATTTGATGAGACAGGAGAGCTTATTGAAGGCAATCCTCTTCTTATCTCACTAGGCCAGCAGGGACGAGATACATTAAATGAGATACTCAATCTTGAGGATAGGGTAGATATTACACAGAGTTTCTGTTCATTTGGTTCAGATCAGCAGAACACTCTAACAGTACTTGAGTCTTTAAAGGATCGTCTGCTCAAACTTGAAAAACAGCCATCTCTGAAGATAAGGGATGATGACAGATCATTTCAGATAAGATCATGTCACACCAGGCTTCGCGAGGTAGAGGTTTTAAGAGATGAGATCCTGCATACATTCAGGAGACACGGCTCACAGCATGGAGGCAGACTCTCTCCAAAGGACATCCTGGTTATGGTACCGAATATTGAGGAGTATGCTCCTCTGATTGAATCTGTATTTGGGGCTGTTGACAGAAATGATCCGAATTTTATTGAGTATTCAATCTGTGACAAGACCATTCGAGCCTCCAGTGAGATAGCAGATGCCATAATAAAACTCCTGTCTATCGGAACAAGACCGATTACAGCAACTCTGATTGTTGATCTTCTGTCAGTTAATGCCATAGCAAGAAAATTCGACATAGGTCCTGATGATCTGAAAGTTATTACAGACTGGCTTAAGGGGGCTTCGGTTCACTGGGGTCTTGATGATGACAATGTAAAGGAAATGATTGGTACGGGAGATGATCTTGAACTGCCATGGACGCTGCAATCTGGTATTGACCGTCTGATAAAAGGCTTTATGCATGGAACTGACACCTCACAATGCGCCTATACGGATTTTGACACCTCTGATCTTGAGGTGCTTGGAAAATTCTGTGACTTTTTTGAAAAAATAAAGCTTATACGCGATACCTTTACACCTAATCTCAATATCACCACTCTTGAGTGGACTGCCAAACTTGAAAAGCTGCTGATTGACAGTTTCTTTGCAAAGGATTCTCAGACAGATGCTGAGTGTTCATCTATCAGGGAAATACTCTGTGAGATGAATGAGGCTGTCAACAATCTGAAGAATGACGAGAAAGAGTTGCAGCCGATAGATACCGGCTTTAGTTCCAACCTCAAGATCAGGCTTCCTGTATTCAGAGCAAAACTCATTCATGCCTTTGGCAATAACAGAGACTCCTCAAGATATTTAAGAGGCGGCGTGATCTTCTGTTCTCTGATGCCGATGAGAGCAATTCCGTTTGAATATATCTGTATTCTCGGGCTCAATGATGATTCCTTCCCAAGAAGGGACACCAGTCCAAGCTTCAATCTGTTAGGTTCTAAATACCTTTCAAGAAAGAACGACCGTTCTGTTGCAGTGGATGACAGATACATCTTCCTTGAGAGCATTCTCTCTGCTCAGCGTGGACTGTATTTATCCTACATAGGACAGTCAGCAGTGGACAAGAGCGAAAAGAATGCCTCTTCAGTACTGACTGAACTTGAGGAGTATCTGTGCGATTCCTTCTATGTAAATGAAGGTGCTGATGAGGATCAGAACAGAAAGGATGTCATGAACAGACTGTTCAGACAGGAATATCTCAATTCCTACAACAAAGAAAACTATAGGGTGAACGCTGAGAGAAAATCAGATCCTCTTTATGCCGGACCTTCATTCAACACTGGTTCATTCTGGATAAAAGACAGTGATGTAGACTATTATGGCAGTATATCTGAGCTTGAAGAATACCATCCTCTAGGATATGAGTATGGTATTACTGACAAGGAGGAGCTGATAGACGACAGGAATAGCCCTGAGTCAGTTTCAGTTTCAGTTTCGATTGAGGAACTTGTCAGTGTACTTGCTAATCCTTGTAAAAAGTACGTCAGCGACGTGCTTAATATTTCACTGAATCGTAAGTATGAATCAAATCTTGAGGACAGTGAGCCTTTTTCTCTGTCGGCCTTTAAATCAGCGAAGATTATTTCAAGGTTCATCTTCAGTGAGCCTTTTGATGAGGAGGAGATCACACAGGATTGTGAAAGGGAAAAGGCACTTGGAACCATGCCAGTCTCGGTGTTCTATGATAAGAGCAGAAATGAAATTGTATCGCTCTTGACTCAGGTTCGCAGTCAGATAGCTCCATTCTTACAAAAAGACATTCATAAGAATGACCGCTATGAAAAGACCTTTGATGTAGATGGGGTTACAGTAAATTTTGTAGGTAACTATCAGGAAACATCCAATGTGATCACCTCACTAGTCCAAAGACCTGAAAAAAAATTCAGATATCTGCTAACTGCGGTACTGACTATGCTTTCATATAGGTACACGACACTGCAGCAGCCTGTTGATATTGCTGTTCTTTACAAGAATGGAGAAATAGATGAGGTTACACAGAAAAAGGTTTTTGACTCCATAGAAGATCCTGATGATTTTATAAAAAGACTCCTTTCTGTTTATTTAAGACTTCTGAGAATACCTGTTCCGGCAACAGAGGCAATGTATACAAAAGCTATCAAACCAAAAAGTCCTAATCTTTTTGAGGAGTACAAGGACAGCTGTACCGTATCGGAGCTTGTAGATGAAGATGAGCATGCCAAATATCTGTTTGCATCAGACAGAAAACTTGGAGATGAAGGTCTGCTTTCAAAAAGACAGCTTGAAATTCTCGATGAGCTTTATTCATTGTGCCGAAAGCTGTATGAAGTAATTTCGGGTAAAGCAAAGTAAGTGGGATCATCAAGAGGATAAAGAAATGACACTGGAAAAAAATGTAACACCTGCTGCTTTGGATATAGCAACCTTTGATCTGACCCGATCAGCAATGATTGAGGCATCTGCAGGTACAGGAAAGACCTTTACCATTAGTAATCTTGTGGTAAGACTGCTTTTAGGCAGAGGCATGAAAAGTCCTGAGCTTGATTTTTCAGAGGCACTGGACATTGAAAACATTCTGATTGTAACTTTTACAAATGCTGCTGCATCAGACCTTAAGGCAAGAATTCTTGAAAAGATACGCTCTGTAAGAATCGATTTTGAAAAAATAAAAAAAGGCGGCTATGCTCAGATTGAAACTCTTGATAAGACAACAAGAAGCATTATTGAAAAATATATAAGTGAAAGTAGTTCCCAAAAGACAGCATCCTCATATGCAAGGCTACTCAAAAGAGCAGAGAGAGCAATTGATAATGCTGCAATCAGTACCATTCATTCATTCTGCAACAGGGCATTAAATCAGGTTTATACTTTTGAGGCTGGCAGAGCGTTCAATGTGGAGTTGGCAGTAAAGTGCACCGATCAGGAAAAGCAGGCAAAACTTGATGTTTGGAGAGAGCTTTTCTACAGGAACGAAAATGACCTTGACCTTACAGTTCTTGAGCAAGTGTTAACCTGCAAGTCGCCAGGAGATCTTCACGAGCTCAAGGTTCTTGAAAATCTTAGACTTGTAGACAGTTCTGATGGCTATTACGGTTTTTCTGTAAATCTTGGAACACAGGATAATCCCCGCTATGAAGAGATAAAGATTAGCAGAGAAGACAGATCATCAATTGATAAAAGACTCAGAAAGGTTCTAGCGTTTTACAGTAAATCCCAAAAGGTATCTCCAGATGAGATAAGAGCAGTCTATGACAGCTTTGTGACTTATTTGCCACAGTCGGTCACATCTGAGAAAACCCCTGGAAGTCTGTACAGAAGGAATGACGGAAAGGAAGCGAAATTCGGCAAAGGAACAGGAGCCTACCTTCAGGAGATCAAAGACAGGATATCATCTCAACCAGATGATCTGATGTTTTTCTACAGTCTGATGAATGAAGTAGGTCTTAGCAAGAAATTTGATAAAAATCATGACTTTAACGAAAAGTCCTATCTGATAAATAGTCTGCCAGGTGGAGATAAATTTGATAACTTTGCAGAAGTATCTGAATTTGAAAGTTCTCTTGCCAGCATAGTCAGATACTGTCAAAGCAAGGTAAAAGGATCTGAGCTTGTAGCAAAAGAGATCAGGGTTCTTGTTGCCATAAAGATTATGCTTAGGACTGACGAGCTGTGTCAGAGAGATAATCTTATCTCTTCAAACGAGGTTTTAAGGCAGCTTGCCGTATCCTTAAGCGGAGGGTCTGACAGAGCTCTTAATCTAGCAGGGCAGCTTCGCTCAAGATACCCTGTGGTCATGATTGATGAGTTTCAGGATACAGATCCAGTTCAGTTTGAAGTATTCAGTGAGCTTTATTTGTCAGAACAGAGTGCTCATGACAAATGCTGCTGTTATCTGATTGGTGATCCGAAACAGTCAATCTATTCATTCAGAGGATCAGATATCAATTCCTACAACAAGGCAAAGCAGCTGGTTATAAGTCGCGGAGGCAATCTGTATTCTCTGGAAACCAACTACCGCTCGACAAAAAATATCATCAATGGCGTCAATGCTCTGTTTACTGAATCGAAAAAGGAACAAAGTTATCTTCCTCATCCTTTTGATTATTCAGGACCGGATGAGCAGCCTTTAGACAGCCATATCAGATTTAAAGACGTCGCTGCTCCAGATGATGCTGACAGAAAAGTCTTCTATTTTGAGGATGACAGCGCAGTTGGCAATTACTTTCAGGTGGTTCATCAG
>JBJEWX010000184.1:0-9540 GCA_051885275.1 Succinivibrio sp.
ACCAAAATATGGTTGTTTATATTTAAATTACTGATTATTAGCCAATAAATCCTGTATAATGTTCACAAATTTATTGACCGAATATTGTTTGAGTTCTGTTGATAAATCATAAAACACCAAATAAGAAAGTTATCTGATATGAAAAAACCAATTATTCTATCTGCAAGCGCAGAAATCGCTTTAAAAAATCTTGGAAAGAACATCAAAACTGCCCGCGTTAAGAAAGGTATCACTGCAACTTCTATGGCTCAACTAATGGACACCACACGTGTTACCTTAGGCTCAATTGAAGATGGAATGCCTTCAGTATCAATGGGACACTACATCAAAGCCCTATCAGTTCTTGGTTTAGACACTAAATTAACTGATTTCCTAATTGAAGAAACTGAGAAGTTAGGCTAGTTTTCTTCCGATCTGGTGCAATTTTGTAGTTGAGTGCAGAAATTTGCGCAAGATTGAAGTGTTTTGTCAAAATATGATGTATTATTGATTCAGCGCAGATAGTTATTGAATTCTCTAGGTGCTGGCTTATTAATGCCAGTGCAATTCATACGTGTCCTGAACAACAGATACACTCAGATCCAATTTTGATCTGTAGATAAATAATATCCAAATATAAGAGCATTATCGTGGAAGATTATAAAGACAATCACAGCAGTGAGCACAAATTTCAGAAAACAAGAACAAGCTTTCGTCCAGGTCAGAAGCAGAACCGACCAAATCGTCTTCGTGACAGACAGAAGGGCATGGTTACAGCATTTGTTCAGGGAAAAGGCCAGAATGCCGCTCTAAAGTGGCTGATGGACAGTCGTACACCTGTAAGCGTGTTTCTTATCACTGGAGTAAAATTTGAAGGCCTTGTTAGTGCTTTTGATGCTTTTACCATCAGTATTACTGATGTCAAAAGACATCAGCAGATGATTTATAAGGATAAAATTTCAACAATAACCATTAAACGTCCTGATAGTACTTCATCTCACAAACCTTCATCTCATAGAGAAGATATCCTAGAGCCAGGTGTTTCCCGTCCATTGAATGGTGATGATTCCTCAGATGACGGAGTAACATTACCAGAACACCCTGTAAATTACACAGGTTCAATGTAATCTCTATTTTTTTCAGGTTGTTATCTTTCAACCTGAAAATAGTTAATCATGTCGTTATTGAAAACCTCAATACAGTCAAAACCACCGTTGATAGCTGCGGCGATGCCTAGCTGACCGTCTTCAAAAACCAGACAATCCAAAGGTTTTAAACCAAGTTTCTTTGCGGCCAGTAAAAAAGTGTCAGGATTTGGCTTATGCCTTTGAACATCATCTGCGCTTACAAGAACGTCAACATATCCGCAAAGGTTCTTCTCTTTTAAGATCCTCATTGCATTAGCTGTTCTGGTACCTGTTCCTATGGCAGTTTTACAGCCTCTGTCATGAGCAGCCTTTAACAGGCTCAGGATCCTGTCAAAAACAGTAATCATGGGAATATTCTGCTGAAAAATTTCAATTTTTCTTTTTACAAAAGCATCGATATCTCCTACTGGATTTCCCTTTCTTTTGTAATATGAAGCTATGTCTTTACTTGCAGATCCACCCATTGAATATATATCTTTATCCTCAATTACAAAGCCATGCTCTAAGGCTACCTGTACCCAGGCTTTAGCATGGAAAGGCATTGAATTTATCAGGGTGCCATCAAGATCAAAGATATAACCCTTGTATTTATTTACTGCTTCAAAATTCATGAATAATCCTTTTTGTTTTCTTTTGATTTTATCAAAATCAGAGTCAATGCTAAAATCACAAATGCAATATCCTTAAACAAATGACAGGTATATCTTTTTTTCAGTCTTCTCACAAATAGCGATTATGTGATATTTTTAGAGAAGATATAAACAAGGACAATCTTTATAGATGTGGCATGGAAGAAATCATGGATACAAGAAAGGTTAACTGTCAGGTTCTCATAATTGGTGCAGGCTCAGCAGGTATTGAAGCCTACAAGAGCGCTACAGCACAAAGCAAAGATTGTGTAATTGTTGATTCAGGACCTCTTGGGACTACAGCACAGAGATCAGGAGAGCTTCCTACATCACTGTTGATGTCAGCAGCAATGTCGCTTCACTCGCTAGTTTCACTAAAAGACAGTGGAATCACCTTTCAGTCTACCCTTAAAGCTGATACTTCTAATGTTCTATCCTCCCTGCGCTCAGTTCGTGCAAGAGTAACCTCTGATGTGCTCTCTTTCATGTACAGGATCCCGGAGGGAAAACGCATTAGAGGCAATGCCAAATTTATTGATGATCATACTGTTAGCGTTGATAATCACACTATTATTAGTTTTCAGACAGCAGTTATAGCCACAGGATCTTCACCTCTTGTTACTTATGAGCAGTCAAGACTCAAGAATATTCTTACGACAAATGAATTTTTTGAGCTTGATAATCTCCCTGAGTCGGTTGCAATTTTTGGAAGTTCAAAGATTGGCCTTGAACTTGGACAGGCGCTTTCTTATCTTGGGGTGGATGTAGTTGTATTCGGACAGCGCAAGCTGTGGTCCTTAACTGATGACTCCGTTCTTGCAGCAGCCTATCAGATGCTCTCCTCAAAATTCAATCTCAATGTTGATACATTTATTACCTCAATGGAGGATGAAACTGACGGGAGCGGTTATGCCATCTATTACATTGATGACAGAAACTATGAAAACTATCTGCATATGCAGAGTGTAGTGGCAGCGACAGACAGAATTCCAAATGTCGGAGGCATGAACCTTCAGAAGATAGGGGTTAAACTTACCAGAACCGGCTGTATCAAAACAGATCCTTACACCTTATGCTCATCAGTACCGCATATTTTTGCAGCAGGTGATGTCTGTCATGAAAGCTACCAGTCTTCAGTTGCCATATCAGAGGGTAGCCATGCAGGTAAAAATGCTGCACTCTATCCAAATATTCTTAACAGGCATCAGCAGGTTAGAGTGGATATAGTCTTTACCGATCCTGTGCTGGCAATTGTAGGTAAAACACTAAATGAAATGAGGCAGTATGCTAAAGAAACAGGTGACAGCTTTATTGTCACAGAGGTGCGCCTCGCGTTAGGTTACTACCGAGGTCTAAGAGAGGATGGCGGAATGATCAGCATGTATACCTCCAAAAAATCCCACATGATTTTAGGTGCTGAGATTTGTGCCTATAAAGGTGATAAGATTGCATCACTGCTTGCAATGAGCATGGAAAACAATCTAACAGTTGATATCCTTGCAAACTACGCTTTTTACAATATGACGGCTGAATCTGTAATAAGTCAGGCTGCAAGGGAAGCTTTAAAAAAGTTAAATAAATAGGTTTTCTAATGAATAAAACAATAGTTCTAGCATCAGGCAACAAAGGCAAGGCTGCAGAGTTTAAAGCAATCCTTGAGCCTCTTGGCTATAAGATAGTTCTACAGAGTGAACTAGGTATAGATTCACCAGAAGAAAACGGTAAAAGTTTTTTGGAAAATGCCATTATCAAGGCGCGCTATGCAAGTGAAAAATCAGGGATGTGGGCTCTTGCTGATGATTCTGGTCTTTCTGTTGATGCTTTAAACGGAGCACCTGGAATCTATTCTGCCAGGTATTCAGGGGAGCATGGAGATGACAGGCAGAATAATTTAAAACTTCTTGAAGCGCTAAAGAATGTTCCAAATGGCAAGCGACAGGCAAGATACTACTGTGCCCTGTGTCTGGTAAAAAGTGCAGATGATCCTGTTCCACTTACTGTTTTATCCTCCTGGGAAGGCAGGATTGGCTATAAGGAAATGGGAAGTGGCGGTTTTGGCTACGATCCTCTTTTTGAGGTTATCGGCCGTGACTGTACTGCCGCACAGCTTCCTCCTCAGATTAAGAATCTTATTTCTCACAGAGCAAGAGCCCTGCAGGCTTTAACCTACAAGCTTGAGCACCATCTTTCATGAGTGATACACTAAAAACAGGTCTTTATGTTCACTACCCATGGTGCATAAGAAAATGTCCCTACTGCGATTTTAACTCATCAAAAAAGCTCTCTGATCCAGATGCTGACAGCATTTATCTTGAGGCTTTGATAAGGGATTTTGACAAATCTGTTTTTCAGATAGGAAAAAGAAGCTTTAATACTGTCTATTTTGGAGGGGGAACTCCCTCTCTGTTTCCTCCATCCCTAATGGGAAGATTTATTTCTCATGTCTCCTTGTATCTTGAAAAAGACTGTGAAATCTCAATGGAGGCAAATCCTGGAACGGTCGATCTTAAGCTGCTTAGAGAATACAAAGCTGTAGGAGTTAACCGGGTAAGTCTTGGAGTTCAGAGTTTTGATGATGAAAGTTTGAAAGACCTTCATAGGATCCATAGCAGTGCCGAGGCTGTAGATGCCTGCAAAAATGTTATCAGAGCAGGTTTTGATAATTTCAATATTGATCTTATGCATGGACTTCCTAATCAGGACTGCAAAAAGGCATTGTATGATCTTGGCATGGCAGTTTCACTTGGCTGCAATCACCTCTCCTGGTATGAGTTAACCATAGAAGAGGATACCTATTTTGGATCTCACCCTCCTCTTTTGCCTGATGAGGATACTTTGTCAGATATAGAGCACAGTGGCTTTTCATACCTGTCTGAGCAGGGCTTTAAACGTTATGAGGTGTCAGCCTTTACTAAAAACAGAAGATGTCAGAATAATCTTAACTACTGGTATTTTTCTGATTATTTAGGGATAGGGGCTGGGGCTCACTCAAAAATAAGATTAGGTAAGAATACCTTCCGTAGAGCAAACTGTGAGGAGGTAATGGCTTACCTTGAGGATTCACTGAAGATTAAAAATGATTTTGTTCAGGTATCACCATCAGATCTGCCCTTTGAGTTCATGCTGAACCGTCTTAGGGTTTTTGATGAAATTGGGTATGAAGAGTTTAACAAGACAACAGCGCTTGATTATAAGCTTATAAAGCCAGTGATTGATAAAGCGTGTCACAAAGGCCTAATGGTGGTATCTGACAGAGGTTTTTCTCTGACTGAAAAGGGCCGCTGGATGCTCAATGAAATCCTTGAGGATTTTCTGTAACGCATTTACTTAGTTCTAACCTTCATAGAACACTTTTGTGTCAGTAAGCGCATTTGAAATAATATATTATAATCAAAGAAAAACGATTTTGTTTAAGGTTAGGCGATAGCAAGGTTACAAAGTGACAGGATCGCCTTACAGGAAAAACTGATAACACTGCAGGCATAAGCGGCACTGTTATAACTGTCGTAAGAAGGAATAACCATGAATATAGCAGCAGAGAAAAAAAGAATAACCTCTCTTTTAGCATTAAAGACAGCCCCAAAAGGAAAGATTGAAAATGACTTTAGGGTGGCTCTTTATGTTGTGGCTGCTCAGTACCAGCTTGATTTTTCATCAGAGGGAACCTTAGGCATGTGCTCAAGTCTTATAGGAGCTGTAGGTTATAAGGAAGATCTAAGCAGGTTTAAGACTTCTGATTATTATGAAACCCTAGATGATCTGGTTGCAAAGGGATCGTTAGTTCAGATGTGTGACAGAAAAGTCTACGCTGCTCCCTCAGATATAAAGGTTATCAATGCCAAGGTCAAAGCTGTTGAGAATACCCTTCTTTATGATGAGATCACCAAGACCAAGCACTACAGCTATATGATAAGTGATGACAGCGGAGCTGAGTATCATTTAAATACAGACTATTCTCTGCTCCCAAATGATGAGGTGGAAGCTGTACTGTCAAAGGCAGGAAATATTGCCTATGTCCGCAGGGTAACCAAAATAAGACAGTGTGTCTTAGGTAGGATTATGCTGTTTGGCAAGCAGAGTGCCTCACTGATTCCAGATGAAGACAATCTCAAAGAAAACAGGTTTGTCTTTGCTAATGCCAAGGATTTAGGAGAGGCAAAATCAGGTGATGTGGTAATTGCCCAGATTGTAAAAAGAGTGGCAGACAGAAGCTATGAGGTGAGAACAAGAGAAGTTGTAAAGGACATCGGAAATTTAAACAACATTATAGTAATGGCTGTGCTGCATAATGATATTCCACATGTCTGGCCGGAAAACCTTTTAAAAAATCTTTCAAGAGTTCCTACTGCTGTAAAAGCTGAGGATACAAAGGGAAGAGTTGATATAAGAGATCTTCCCCTGGTTACAATTGACGGCGAGGATGCCCGAGATTTTGATGATGCTGTCTACTGTAAAAAAGAAGGAAAAGGCTGGAGACTGTTTGTTTCAATTGCCGATGTGTCAACATATGTAAAACCAGGCACTCTGCTTGATCAGGAAGCAATCAACAGATGTAACAGCTGTTATTTCCCAAATTATGTTATCCCGATGCTACCTGAGAAACTGTCAAACGGAATCTGCTCCCTCAATCCTGATGTCGACAGACTGTGTATGACCTGTGAGATGGTTATAAGTGAAAAGGGTGAAATTGAGAAATATAAGTTCTATCCTGCAGTAATGAGGTCACATGCAAGACTAACCTATACAGAGGCCTGGCAGATGATAAGCGAGGACAGCTGTATCCATCCTGAACATCAGTCTGTTATGGAAGATGTAAAGGAGCTTTACAATCTTTACCATGCTTTTGTTAAGGCCAGACGCAAGAGAGGCGGCATGTCCATTGAGAGCGAGGAGCTGCACTTTGTATTTGATGAGAACATGGAAATTCAGGGAGTAAAGCCTCTTGAAAGAAATGATGCTCATAAGCTGATTGAGGAATGTATGATTGCCGCTAATGTGGCAGCTGCATGTTTTGTTTCAGAGCATGAATCAAATACTCTTTACAGAATACATGCAAAACCAATGGAAAAGAAGCTTGGTCTTCTGTTAACTCAGTTAGCACGTTTTGGTCTTTCTTTAAAGGGCGGAGAAAGTCCATCTCCTAAAGATTACATGAATCTTGCAGATTCAATAGCTCAAAGAGAGGATGCTAAGATTATCAATGATCTGATCTTAAGGAGTATGTCAAAGGCTGAATACAGTCCTGACAATATAGGACATTTTGGTTTGGCACTGGAGAAATATGCTCATTTTACCTCTCCTATCAGACGCTATGCCGATTTGCAGCTGCACCGAGTAATAAAATATCTTCTTGAAAAAGAGAAAAAACGCAGCTGGGGAAATATTGGTGCGCGTTCATATAACAAGACAGAGCTTGTTGCTTTAGGCGTAAAGTGTACTCAAAGGGAAATAGCAGCTGATCTTGCTGAAAGAGAAGTTGATGCTACTCTTGCTTGTGTTTATATGGAGGGCTTTATCGGTCAGCAGGTTAGTGGAACTGTTACTGCTTGTACTAAGTTTGGCGTATTTGTTCATCTTGATGAATTTGGCGTTGATGGTATGATTTACATCGGCGAATTTGACAGTTACATGACCTATGATGAGCGTACTCAGACACTTGTTTCAAACCGCAACGAGGTATACGGAGCCGGTACTAAGGTTACAGTTACAGTGCTTGGAGTTAACTCAGAGGAGCATAAGGTACTGTTAAAACCATGCACAGTCTCAAATAAAGGAAAAAAGAGCAAGACTGCTGCAGTAAAGAAGATATCTAAGAAAGCTGAGAAGAAAAAAGATCCGGTTAAAGGTCCGGCACCTGACAAAGAGCAGCTGTTTAAAGCCCTGGCAGATATAAGTTCTGCTAAGGAGGCGACTGAGGATATGCTTGTAAAGCGAGTTGAGAATTTTGATCCGGTGCTTGATAATGAATATATTTCAAATCCATATGATCCTGCTGTAAGTATGACCAAGATTAAGGTAGGAAAGAAGAACAAAAAGAATTCAAAAAACAAGAAAAGGTAATGATCTGTATGTTTGTAAACCAAAAAAAGAGTAAGGCCAGAGAGATTATTTATGGTATCAATGCGGTTTTAACCGCTATTGATTCAGCTCCTGAAAAAATAACTGCAGCCTGGATTGTAAAGGGCCGAGAAGATGACAGACGAATCCGTCAGATAGAGCAGAAACTTTTAGGAGTTGGAATAAGACCTCAGGTGGCAATGCGCCATTCTCTTGATGAGAAAACCGAGAACGGAGTTCATCAGGGTGTGGTTATTGAGGTAATTGCAACACCACCTAAGGATGAGAAGTTTTTAGAGGAGCTTTTGGAAACTCTTGAAGACAACAGACAGCTTTATCTTATTCTAGATGGAATAACCGATCCTAGAAATTTAGGCGCAGCAATGAGATCGGCCTGGGCTGCAGGTGCAGATGCTGTGATTGTTCCAAAAGACAAGTCTGCCTCATTAACACCTGTTGCAAGAAAAACCGCAGATGGAGCAGCAGAGCATGTTCCGTTTGTGGCAGTTACCAATCTTGCAAGAACTATAGAAATGCTGCAGGAGCATAATGTTGAGGTTATAGGAATGGCAGGCGAGGCTACCTCCACCATATTTGACTATGATTTCCAGAAAAAGACTGCAATTGTGATGGGCTCAGAGGAAAGTGGAATGCGTCACCTAACCCGGGAAAAGTGTGATGCTATAGTTAAAATCCCTATGGCAGAAGGGGTTGAGTCACTGAATGTTTCTGTAGCATCTGGAATTGCAATGTACGAGGTTGTTCGTCAGTTCCTGCAAAAGAGCAAATAGTATCAAGGGGTGGTGGCACAAATATATCCATGTGTCCCCATCCATTCGTTTCACACCATAATTCCCTCCAAAATTTTTCTTGAAAATCTGTAAAAAAGTAGTAAAATGCTTGCACTCAGTCATGCAGGTACTGTACCTGCATTGGTCTCCTTGTCTGACACTTTGACTGATATGTCAGACTTTTACCGAAAGGGGCATTTTAATGCGTAACTACGAAATTGTTTTCCTGGTTCACCCAGATCAGACTGATCAGGTTCCAGGTATGATCGAGCGCTACAAGGGCGAGATCGAGAAAACTGGTGGTAAAGTTCACCGTTTAGAGAATTGGGGTCGTCGTCAGTTGGCTTACCCAATCCAGAAGGTTCACAAGGCTACTTACGTTCTTATGAACGTTGAGGCTGATCAGGAAGCTATCGATGCTATCGAGACAAACTTCCGTTACAATGATGCTGTAATCCGTAATCTGATCATCCGTACAGAAGGCCCTATCACCGAGCAGTCACCTATGATGAAGGCTCGCGATGATCGTCGTACACGCGATGATGAAGTTTCTATTTCTAAGATTGACTTAGAGATTGAAGAGGCTTCAGAAGAAGCTGATGCAGAGTAAGGAGAGGAATTATGGCACATTATTATCACCGTCGTAAATTCTGCCGTTTCACTGCAGAAGGCGTAACTGAGATTGATTACAAGGATGTAGCTTTATTAAAGAACTATGTTACCGAGTCAGGTAAGATTGTTCCAAGCCGCATCACTGGCACAAGCGCTAAGTATCAGCGTCAATTAGCAACCGCTATCAAGCGTGCTCGCTTCTTGGCTCTTTTACCTTACACCGACCTTCAGAGCCGCTAATTAGGAGCTTACAATGGAAGTTATTCTATTAGACAAAATTGGCCGTTTAGGCGGTCTTGGTGACAAGGTTAAAGTACGTAACGG
>JBJEWX010000185.1:0-9536 GCA_051885275.1 Succinivibrio sp.
GCATATATGTACGAAAAGTTTTTTGGATTAGATGAACTTCCCTTTGACGGTTTACCTGATAACCGCTTTTACTTTGTAGGTAACTGTCAGCATGAGGCATTGGAAATTCTCACAGGAAACCTAAGCCGAAATGGCGCTATCTGTGTGCTTTCAGGTCCATCAGGTTCTGGAAAAACAACCCTGGTACGTATGCTTATTCGCTCACTTCCAAAGCGCATGCGAATTATCACCATAGACGATCCGAGATTAGATGAGCATATGCTCTTAGCTACTATCCTAAGAGCAAGCGGAGTACTGGCCACCTCCTATGAGTCAATTGCAGAGCTTACTCTTAAGCTTAGAAAGCTTTTAGAACGTTCTTCCCAAAGAGGTATTGTGACCACAGTAATCTGCGATGAGGCTCAGGGACTCTCTGATGAGGTGATAGAGCAGATAAGACTTATCAGCAATATTGAAGGTGAACTTGGAAAGATGATCAACTTCCTTCTGGTAGGACAGGAAGATCTGATTGAGAATATCCAAAAACCGATGCACAAGATGTTCTGGGGGCGTGTAAAGGCCTTTGCCTCCATAAGCGCTTTAAAGCGGGATGAGGTTCACTCCTATATAAATTTCAGAATGCAGATGGCAGGCTGTCATGATCCGGTGTTTACGGGCAGGGCAGTCAATGCGCTTTACAAAGGAACCCATGGCTTACCAAGAATTATCAATGCAGTTGCAGACCGGGCTTTGTGCATAGCTTTTGACGAACAGAAAAAGCATGTGTCAGGACGTATGATTAAAAAAGCCATTGAGGTGGTAAGACACGACAGAAGTCTGTTTGTATTAGGTCTTAAAAGTTTTATCAAAGAATGCTTTTTTACGGTATTTGCCAAGATCCCTCTGCTGCTTTTTGGGGTTGCTATAAGTGCCTCTGTCTTCTATCTAAGTTACACCTATCTTCCAAGAGTTATTGATTCTCAGTCAGTATTGTCTCTTGTCAGCAAAGATGCGGTACTAAAGGATAGTTATGAGAAAGCTCTAAATCTGATGATGCCTGGAAGAAACAGAAAAAGCAGAGAACTTGCCCTGTTTGACGCATCTGTAAAAGAAAGTGTCTTTAAAGCTGATTCCCTAAATACCTTAGCTGCCTTATGGGGGTATCAGAGAAAAGACGGAAGCAGGGTAACCTTGTCAGATCTTGAAAAGGAGGGGCTTACTCTAAGGTGTGTGCAGAATGACTACGACTATGTACAGACTGTAAACCGACCTGCGGTACTGTCCCTGCGTGATGACAATATGATGCCTTTTTACGCTGTACTGTATTCTCTTGATAAAGATACTGCCTCTGTGATTATGGGAAACCGCATGTGGGTGGTTAAAAGGGAATTTTTAGACAGAGTGTATGATGGCGAGTTTACCTATATAGGTAAAAAATTCACAAATGATAAGGAAATTGAAGAGAGCGTTTCTGTTGAAGAGTTTAATAAGGTGCTGGCCAGATTAAAAAAGACTCATCAGGAGATTGCTGAAAACAGTGCGGACAGCAAAAAAGAAATGCTCAAAGCTAAAGCTTCTATTTTAAAGGAAACTGAAAACGAGGAGCTTGTATATACAATTTTTGATAATGCTGTAAATATTGGAGTATACCTTGAGGATAAGAAGTAAAAAAGATCAGAAAGAGCTTCTGTCTGGACTTGGCTTTACTCCCTACAAGGCCATTAAACTGGTTCTTTTTTCGATGACATTCTCTGCTTTGGGGTTATCGGCATTTGTTTTTTATGCGGATTATGCTCACAAGAGCCTTGCAGAGGAGTGTTCAGAAAAGTTAAAGTCAACTTTTGATAACATAAGCTCTATCTATATCCCCTCAGCATATCAGAGCGATCTTGTAATGATGAAAGCCTCACCTGTACCCTTTGTTAAAAAGAAGCTGGGGCCGGCTGATTTAAATCTTGATAACAAGGCAGAGCTTGTGTCGGTAAAACTGCAGAGAAAAAAATTTTCAGACAGTCAGTACCTGATAAGGATCGTTGCCAGATAGCCTAGGTGGATATAGATAAAAATAAAGATCTGCCTCTAATGACAGGATGGCAGATCTTAATCTTAACAAGAGAATGTCTCTGTCCTAGACTGAATTTCTGACAGGGCAGAAGACGTTTAGAATCTTGGCTGCTTGCGTTTTTTGTTTGGTCTTGGAATGTAAACGCAGATGATACCGATAATTGCGCCGCAAAAAGCAATGATAGCTCCCTGCAACCACCATCTCATCTGCATATCAAGCTCCTTGGTTTCAAGCTTGTCAGCATAATCTCTGCGGGTCGCATCAAGCTCTTCAATCTGCTCATTCTGTTTGCTTAATACTTCCTTAAGCTTTGCATTTTCACTTTCAAGTTTTTCAAGCTTGGTTTTTGCCGCATGAAAATCTTTAGCCACTATTGAGTCATAGTTTTCAAGATCATTTTTCAGTTTTGCAATCTCGCCTTCAAGCAGAGCTACTTTTGCTTTTCCGCAAGGCTCTGTCTGAAGATCTCTTGTCTGCATCCAAAGCTGTCTGTTGCCGTCGTCAACAAGTACGAACTTCTTGTCTTCAGAAAGTTTTACAAATTTGAAGGACTCACCCACATGAGTTGCAGCTACGATTCTGCAGTTTGTACTTGAGCAGGTGCGTAACCATACATTAGCTGCATCTGAAACATAAATCTCATCGCCTACCTGTACCTCTTCAATTGAAGAAGGCTTTGCTACATTAATCGGCTCAGCTGAGGCTGAAGTCTCAGCTTCCTGGGCACTGTTCTGTTCGACTGCAAATGCGATACTTGAAGAGAGGGCAACTGAAATAGCACAAATTTTAAAAAAAGTTTTCACAGTAATTCCTTAGTTACTAATTGATTAAACAATTTTAGCACACAAAGAAATCTCTTGCTGTATTTGCTCTTTAAGTTTTCTTCTTTTGTTGAGCTATCACACTTTTTCACAGGTTAGAGCGTTAAATTCTGAATAAACCACAATTTTCCTATCAGCAAGAATTCGATTGAAAATGATTACAGCAAATAGTGTGAGAATTCTCTATAACAAAAAGCCTAAAATCCCTTATTATATCTGTAGGCAATAGGAGAAATGATTATGAATAATAAAGAGATAGAGCTTAAATTTGGCATTGAAGGTAACGGTGAGGGAATATATGAGGCCTTTTCAAAGATAGGCACTGTCAGCGGATATACTACTGATCACCTTGACAATGTGTATTTTGATACTGATGAGAAAGAGCTTTTTGCAATAAGAGCTGGACTTAGAATCAGAAGAGCAGATGATTTTTGTGAGCAGACATTAAAAGTAAAGGGGGAGAATCTTGGAGGGCTACACAAGCGTCAGGAGTACAATCTTCCGCTAGACAGGGACTGTGCTGTTCCAAATTTAGAAAAGTTTCCAAAAGAAGCCTTTCCTGAGAATTTAGATCTTGCTGATATTCAGAGCCGACTAAAGAGTGTATGCCGTATTAATTTTACCCGAAGAAGCTTTAATCTCTCCATGCTGGACAGCGTTTTTGAAGTTGCATATGACAATGGTTATATAGAAACTAAAAACAATCTGCGCTACCCGCTATGCGAGCTTGAGATTGAGCTTAAGGAATCAAGTGTTAAAAACGAAGATCTGCTTAATCTCTTCTCCATACTGTGTACCTGTCTTGCAACAAATGATCTGCCTTTACTGCTTGAGCCTTTTTCAAAAATGCACAGAGCCTCGCTTCTGCAGGAGCCTGAACGATTTGCAATCAATCTTGCAGGTGCTGACAGCAGCGGAAGACTTACAGACTACATTGCCGAGCTAACCTCTATCTATGAGAATCTGTATGGGCTGTTTCTGATTAAAAAAGAGCCTTTTGTTTTAATTCAGGCAAACTCAGTACTTGAAACACTGCTGCACAGTATCAAACTGTTAAAGCGCAAGAACCTTCCTGCCTTTATCAGAGGAAGAAAAGAGCCTGTGATGTACAAGCAGGATCTTCAGATCATATATAAACTATTAAAGGGCTTTTATAAAACCTGCATCAAAGAGCAGAAAAAGCTGCTTGTCTGTTCTTTAAATCAGAAGCAGGAACTCAAAGAGAGGGTAATCAAGCAGATAAGACAGGCTGAAAAGAATTACAGAATGTTCTTAATTCCGCTCAAACTGCGTCAGTTAGTATCAATGTTTTAAGGTTTGGCCTATGACCTATGACATCATTCCAAAAAATACGTCTTTTGACAGTCTGCCTGAAATCTTGAAAAACGAAGGTCTCAAACAGTTTGAAAGACTTAAGGCTCATCTTTCAGAGGAGCAGTTCTCTGTCTTTTCAGACAGAGATGACTTTTTGTATGTGCTTGCACTGTCAGATTTTGTGGCAAACACTATATTCAGCTATCCAAAAGAGTGCTGTGCTCTTCTGCAGGCTGGATCTCTTGATAAGAATAATTCAACTGACGATTTTAGCGAAGTGCTTAATTCTTATCTTAGTGAAAAGCTGTCAGAGTTTGAGCTTAAAAAGCGACTGAGAATTTTAAGGCGTACAAGATGCATGGTTATAGCCTGGCGAGATCTTATAGGCAGTGCGGACATTGATGAAACCTTTTACTCTTTAAGTACCCTGGCCGAGCAGATTGTGTTAAAGACACTGTCTGTATGCAGAGCTCAGGTGGGGGCAGCCTATGGAGACGCCTTATGCGAAGATGGAACTCCAATGCCGCTTTTGACTTTAGGTATGGGCAAACTTGGCGGAGGGGAGCTTAATTTCTCCTCAGATATAGATCTAATTTTTGCCTATCCTTATGAAGGTGAGACTAAGGGTAAAAGTCTTACTCTCACACACAGAGAGTTTTTCTCAAGAATAGTACAGAGAAGCGCAAACCTCCTCTCCGATAAAACGGTGGATACCTTCTGCTACAGAATTGACTTAAGGCTTCGCCCCTTTGGAGATGCCGGAGCGATTGTAAATTCCTTTGACGCTCTGCAGATCTATTATGAAACTCAGGGCAGAACCTGGGAAAGATATGCTCTTGTAAAAGCAAAACTTTTAGGAGACAAATCAATTTACGGCGATTTTGGGGATGAGCTGATATCCCTGCTTAGACCATTTGTCTACCGCAGGTATTTGGATTATGGGGCAGTGCAGTCTTTAAGAAAGCTCAAACACATGATTGAAGCTGAGGTACGCCGCCGCTCACTTAAAAACAATTTTAAACTTGGAGAGGGTGGAATTCGTGAGATTGAATTCATCGCACAGGTTTTCGAACTTATGCGTGGCGGACGATTTGTGGAGCTGCGTGAAAGATCCTTACGAAAAACGCTAAGGCATATTCAGGAGCTTGAGCTGCTTCCTGCAAACATCTGTGAAAAACTTGATAAAAACTATGTCTTTCTGAGACGTCTTGAGAATGTTATTCAGGAATTTTCTGACAGGCAGACACAGACTCTGCCTGAAAATGAGAAAGACACAAAGCGCATGCTCGTTGCAATGAATTACAGTTCCTTAGAGACTTTCATGCATGATTTAGATGAGGTAATGAACTGTGTTCACAATGAATTCCGTCAGGTAGTGGCAGATGAGCGCGAGGATAGCGTAAAGATTGAGAATTTTGATCTCTGGGAAGCTAACTTCAGCGAAGAGGAGCTTGCCTTAGAGCTTGAAAAATATCTTGTAAACAAAGATCAGAGCAAAGATCTCAGTGCTGCCATCATAAATCTTAAACACTCTCTGTCGAGAATGCCGGTAGGTCCTGTAGGAAGAGAAACTCTGCTTGAGCTAATGCCAAAAGTTATCCTGCTTATTTCTAAAGAGGAGCAATCTGCAACACTGTTTAAGAGAATAGCAGGACTTATTGAGCAGGTGGCTCTTAGAACTCCGTATATGCAGCTTTTAAGGGACAATAATCTGGTTTTAGAGAGATTTATTATCCTTTTAAAAGAAAATCACTATGCCAGTGAGCTTATAACCTCACATCCAATTCTGCTAGATGAGCTCTTTATACCACAGTATTTTGAGGCTCCTCCAAGTGCAGATGAATTTTTTGCAATGCTGCAGGAGAGACTGCTTAGAATTCCACAAGATGATCTTGAAGCGGTAATGGAAGAGTTAAGACTTTTCAAAAAGATAATGGTCTTTAGAGTGGCTCTCTCAGACAAGGCAGGAAAGCTACCTCTCATGAAGATCTCTGACGCTCTGACCTGGCTTGCAGAGGCAATTGTGCGGCAGCTTGTTATTCTTTCCTGGGAGCAGTGTGCCTCAAAATACGGTGTACCTCCAGGGCGCAGCGTCTCAGATCCTGGTCTTGCCATAATAGGCTATGGCAAGTTAGGAGGAATTGAGCTTGGCTACAAATCTGATCTTGACATGGTCTTTATTAGGCAGGTAAGTGAGGAGAAAACAGATGGAGAGAATCCTGTAAGTGTGGATATGTTCTATCAGAGACTTGTTCAGCGGTTACTGCATCTGTCAACAACAAAGACCATTGGAGGCGTGCTCTATGATCTTGATATGCGCTTAAGGCCAGACGGTGATACGGGACTTTTGATATCTGATGTTGACTCCTTTGAAAAATATCAGGAAGAAAGGGCATGGACATGGGAGCATCAGGCACTAGTCAGAGCCAGACCTGTGGCAGGATCAGCTGATATCATCACTAAGTTCAATGCTATCAGAGACAGAATTCTACGCAAGAGCACTGACACAAATACCTTAAAGAAAGAAGTAGTAATGATGCGAGAAAAGATGAGAACTCATCTTGACCGTTCCTCAGACAGTCTGTATGACATTAAGCAGGGCAGCGGCGGCATGATTGATGTTGAGTTTATATCCCAGTATCTGCTTTTAAACAACGCGCACAGCTATCCATCAATGAAGCTATGGTCTGACAATGTGAGAATACTTGAAGAGTGCAGTGCCTTAGGAATAGTGGATAAAAAGATCTCTGAGGATCTGATAAAGGCCTATATTGATATAAGAAAGATATATCATGAGCTGTCTTTGGCCGATCTTCCAAGACTTATAAAAAGGGAGCACCGACTGCCTATGACCTTTGAAGTTGAAAAGATCTGGAACAGTCTTTTTGATGGAGTAAAAGCAAAAGAATAGTAATTATAAACTGTTAATTGGCAGCAACATGCTCAAGTCTGTTAGTATTAGCAATGCCTGTTCAGATGAGCAATTACAAGATAATTCCTAACTTTGGCGGGATAATCTTGTGTTTAAAAATTAGCATTATAGTCAAGCCTGGCAGGTTTGTTTTCTTTCAGATAGTTGAATCAAAGGAGCTGATTACATCTCATATAAGTTGAAGGGCATACTGATGGATACAATAAATCAAGTTGACGCATACTATCATAAGCATCGTGATGAGTTTACAGAAGAACTTAGAGTAAAGATCCACCGTTCCGTAAGTTGGCTTAAAAAGTCTGGAACTCTACAGAATGAGCCAGATCTGATGCTTGTTACCTTATGGATTTCCTTCAATGCCCTTTACGGAAAAATAGAGGATAGGGCTGAAAGCATAGGAGAGAGGGGTGGAATAAACAGTTTTCTTTGCTCCGTCTGTTCCCATGACGATAAAAAGACCATTTATTCTCTGCTATGGAAAGTATATTCAGGACCTGTAAGAAACCTGCTTAAGAATGAATATACCTATGCTCCATTTTGGAATTATTATAATGGAGATGAGTCTTATTCAGACTGGAAGGAAAGACTTGAAAAGTGTATCTCCAAGGCAAAAAGTGCGCTTGCAGGTGATGATACCTTCACGATGCTCTGTATCATACTTGATCGCATTTATACGCTGAGAAATCAGCTGGTGCATGGAGGAGCAACCTATGGAAGTGCCGTCAATCGACATCAGGTGAAGGAGTCCCTACAGATAATGAAAGAGTTAGTTCCTGCTATCCTAATGATAATGATTGATAACCATGAAGCATTTGCCTGTGGTACTCCTTATTATCAGTATGTGAGGGATGGGATTAACAAATATAATCTGTAGATAGGCTTATGCTGATATTTAAAAGCCTGCAGACGCAGGCTTAAGGACAGTTATTTGTCTGACAGACCTGGATATCTGTTTTCTTCTGGATCTGGGGCAGTCTTAAATCTGCGGTGAAGCCACAGATACTGCTCAGGAGCCATCAGGATCATCTTTTCAATCTCTTTATTGACTCTTGCTGCATCAGCTGTTGCATCCTCTGTAGGGAAATTCTCTAAAGGTTTTCTCACATATAGGTGATAGTATTTGCCCTCACGAATTGTCCAGGCAGGCTGAACTGCAGTATTCTTTACTCTGGCAAGATTATGAGTGCCAACAACGGTAGCAGCCTCTTTTACGGCAAAGAACGGAACAAATACAGAAACTCGTCTTCCGTAGTCCTGATCGGGGGCATACCAGATAGGCATATTCTTCATGAGAGCCTTGAGCATACTTCTTGGATCATTTCTGTCGACAAGCGCAAGATTTTTTCGTAATCTGCCGTGAACCTGAACCCATTCCCAAACAGGATGATCTGATGGTCTGTACACGCCAATACCAGGAGTGATGAGTGTGGCATAAATTCTTGCCATAAGCTCTAAGGTTACAAAGTGGCAGGAGAGTACCATAATTGGTCTTTTCTCCAGAGCTAAAGCTTTAGCTTCCTTAATATCTTGCTCATCAATTCTGATGTGACGTTTTAATCTCCAGTCCGGCCAGAACCATGCGATACCAGTTTCAAAGACCGCCATACCGGAGTTTCTCTGAACATCTTTTGAAAGACGATATCTTTCGTCTTCACTAAGGTTTGGAAAAGCCAGTTCCAGATTGCGTTTTAAAACATATTTACGGGCGGGAATGATTGACCCCATGAGACGGCCGATCTTTTTTCCAAGGTACATCTGAACGCAGTAGGGCAGAAAGGTTACCAGAAGGAAAAGGATAAATACTGAAAGCCATGCTCCCCAAAAATGAGGAAGAAGCATTTTTTTTACGATAGTGGCCTTTGTGACAAATCCGTTGCCCCAGCCTCTTTTCACAGTTGAAAACCGCTTGTTTTCAGCGCTTTCCTTTCTTCTTTCTTTTTCAGATATATGTAGTGAGTATTTAGCCATGCACTCTCTTATTACTTTGAATTAACAGTATGTTAATTCTATACGAAATTAATATTATTTTGTGAACTTCATACGACAATCTTATTTTTGAATGCTATTTTCTTTATGCTCTTTTTCACTAAATATTGGCTATCAGCACATAGCTCCTCGTGGCAGGAGCTCATTATAAGAATATGAGCAATACTTTTTAACAAAGCTATAGAATCTTCCTTATTTTTTCGGGATGCAAAACTCATCTGAGCTGCCTTTTGAAGAATCATGAAAATAAAAGATCTAGGATACTAGTTAATTCAGTATAAAGTAATGCCATCTAACCTGATGGTTAACTGTAATATTAGCCTCTACTGATTAGAAGGATTTTCTACAAGATTTCCAAGGGAAACAATCTCACAGCTCTTTTGGGCAAAGCCTATTCCGATTCCATAGACTTTCTTGTATCTTCTTGATATAAATTTTG
>JBJEWX010000186.1:0-9502 GCA_051885275.1 Succinivibrio sp.
AATTTAACCATCTCTAATTATGTGATGGCGATCGATATGATTTTTTTATCGTATTATTTTATTAGAGTAACAACGTCATTAACGTTTACATTTAGCGTGTTACTCTGAAGATCAACAGGATGCAGTTTTGCTGCGTGAGGGTAGACAGATACCACCTTATAAACGCTGTTGCTCTTCTCATATACGCTGTAGTTGTCACCATTAGGTCCCGACATCGATGCTGTCTGTTCCAGCGCAAAATTCATGCCCTTTTTAATACCATTCTCTCGGCCTAGGTTAATAACCAGATCATCCCCGTCAAGATCTATTACTCGAGCATTAGCAGGAGCACACTGCAGCAGATAGACAAGATCTTTTGACACTTTGTTAGTGAGGTCGTAAAGTCTTTGTCCATAGTCCGAGCCTTTGAATCTGTCAGATCTTAAGTCTATAAAATCATTCTGTTTGAAAGGCCAGTCAGCTTCAGTTGCATAGTTTCTGTGGAATATGATCTGTTCATTGATTGCATCATACACATCAATATCAAAATTTATAGATCTGGTTGGGATAAAGATCATCTTGGTTAAAAAATTCTCACCCACCTCTG
This sequence comes from Succinivibrio sp., assembly GCA_051885275.1. Classification (GTDB taxonomy): domain Bacteria; phylum Pseudomonadota; class Gammaproteobacteria; order Enterobacterales; family Succinivibrionaceae; genus Succinivibrio. The sequence goes on from JBJEWX010000186.1 coordinate 587, forward strand.
AAACGCTTACTGAATTGATAGTTCCCATAATAACGTACTGACTTCCATAGCGATTTGCTATAGAAGAAAGATTCTCCGTTGCGTATGAACTGTTTATGTCGGAGTGGTTTTCTGTGCTGAAATTAGCTTTAACCATGGGCTTTGTAATAAAGATAGTGCTCTTATAAAGATTCTCCATTACAAGCTTATCAAGTTCCTTGTTAATATTTTCAATGCCGATGCTGCCCTGAAAAGCCTGAGAGTCGGCAAATTTAAATGCTATAGGCAGGATAGTCTTGTTTATAAGAGAACCTGAGCATTTTGCTTTAATATATTTCTCATCTACAAAAGCTTTAATTGTGACTCTGACTGTATTTAGAGTTGTTTCCTGTTCAAGTACTACCAGCTGTTTGATTGGATTTTTGCTTGAAATTCTGACATTATCAGACTGAAGAACTCCGTTTTTGAAGTTCTGCTCAATTCTGACATCCGCACCAGACTCAAGCATGATATTTCTGATAGCATCATTTACAGCATCATTTCTGTCTGTACCTGTGCCGCTTGCGGTATACCATTTAGCCTGAGCGCTAAGAGTCATACCGGCAAGGCATAAAACTGAAATTATTTTTAATAGTTTCATATGACACCTGTGATTAAATTCTGACATCTGGCATTGAATTTGCATTATTTAGACCAAGATTAACAGGATCGTTATTTTTTTTACGGTCGAACTATAAATTGAACTATAAACTTGAATCTAGTTAAACAATAAACTACTTGATTATACAGATAAAAGAGGGTCAGGATGGAGAGATATTTTATGAAAATGCTAAGCCTAACAGCATGCCTAATTCTTGCAGGATGTTCGGCAAATCCTGCCCATGATGGCAAAGCTGCAGATACCTCCTATCTTCAGGAGAGTGTCTATGATCAAAAAGGAATGGAGATTAGCAAAATCGTTTCAATGATGGCGGATACTCTATATCAGACCATGATGAATGATCTAGCTAAAGATACTGTTACAGATAAAGACAGCAGGGGAAGTGAGATAACAAAGCCTAACCTGCCAAAAGTTGCTGTGACATCTTTTGTTGATACTGATACCTATGAGAATGCCGGCTATCTTGGTCGCTCCATGGCTGAGATGTTTGTACACGAGCTTGACCGTCGAGGAATTGGCGTATTCGAATATAAACTCACAGGTGCAATTTCAATTACTAAAGACGGTGAATTTGTATTCTCAAGAAACTGGAAAAAGGTTGCCCGTCAGGCAATGGTAAGACATATATTTGCCGGAACCTTAACAAGAAATGATAAGGGAATTGTGGTAGTTGGGCGTGTCATCAACATGTCTAACTCAACAGTAGTTGGATCTGCAACTGGATTTATTCCATATGAGAGACTTCCATACTGTTACAGAACAGGAAAGAAGGACTGTAGCTTAAACGGAGTTACCTCATATCTTTATGATAATGGAGCTGAGCCTGCAAAGAGTGTGGTTAAAGACACAGTAAAAAGCAGAACAGTTACTGTTATTGATAATACCGCCTCCTCTTCAACTACAGATACCCCAGTTTATGCTGCAAGTGCGGAGGCTAGGGAAAAAGCTAAAATCAAAGAGTTTAAAGATAACTATTACAGGACAGATGCAGAGCTGTTTAACTCAAAGTACTACATAAAAGGAGCAAAGGTTCCTGCAACATCTTCAGGAAACTATGAGCGCTATATGTTCAATAAAGAGCACTCCTTCTCTAGCAGTGGCAAAGATCCTGTAGTATATCCTGCTGACACATACCTTTATCAGCAAAAGTTGGTACGAGATGTGCATGATCAGAGCCAGTATTCACGTACAAAATAACAAGGAGAGAAGGATATGAAATTAAGAAACCTGACGATGTTTCTTGTGGCAGTGTCCCTATCTGTATGCTCTTGCTCGACAACTTCGCTTGTAAGAAACCTTGCTTTTACAGATGACGGAGTTCATCGTCCTGCAGAATACCCAGTGTTAAGAGCAACAGGATATGCGTCAATTTCCCGTCAGCAGGGGGCAACTGCTTCAATAAAACAGATTAAAGCTATGCGAGCCTCTAAAATTGAGGCATACAGGGAATTATCTGAGCAGGTTAACGGAATCTATATTCAGGCCTCAGATACTTTAAATTCAAATAGTGTTGAGATATCAAATTCAGTCAAGTCAGAAGTTGACGGTTATGTTCATGGAGCAAGAGTGATAAGACAGTATTCATTAGGTGATACCTATGCAACTGAATTAGAGCTTGACACCAGAGTTATCTATGATTTGTACAGAATGAGAGGAGCCCTGTAGGAGGTTTATATGAATACACAAAATCGTTTTGTATTTAAGCAGGATCCTGTTCCTAAGCCTCAGGTCAAACCATTATCTGACTACCTTGAAGAGCAAAAGCAGATCTTAGAGAAACTTGAAAAAGTTATTCAGGCAGAATATGAATCATTAAAGAATAAGCAGGTTGAGAATTTAAAACCTCTGTCAGAGTTAAAATCAGATCTTATGGTTAAGCTTCAGTCAAATGATCAGAGGATAAAGCTGCATCCTGATGTTGCAAAACTTAAGACTGATTATAAAACAACTGTTTTAATCATAAAGAACATGATGAAAAAGTGTCAGTACCGCAACGAAGTCAACGGCAGACTGATAACTTTCTGCATGCAGTCAGCAAATAAGCTTCAGGCGGTTATCTTAGGTTTTAGAGATGTGGTAACAAGGAATATGACTTATACCGCTAAAGGTCATGCAACCGCAAGAGGTCCAATGAGACTTTCTGTTGAGGCATAATAATCTTTATTCTGGAGGTGGATAGGCAACAAAAGTCTACCTCCTTTTAATTCATACCTCACATTCCTCATTAAAAGTTAACTTATCTGATACGGATCATGTCCAGGATTTGCAGGTTTTAGTCTCTAAAGCTTATCTCTTTATAACTAACTGGAATTTTAAACTCATATTTTTCACCTTCCCTTTTATAGACCCTCATAAAAATCATCTCTTCACCATTCTCTTTTTTTACATTTTCTACTTATATAACAGGATGTTAATAGGGTTTATTTACAGATAGTATCAGTCAAAGCCTCCTTTTTTAAATTATAGGCATACAATTTTTTTTTAGGAGGTTCAATGGATATAAACCGGATCGTATTAAGCGGAATTATCAGCTCTGTTCACTGTGAGAAAAGTAGTAATTCGTTATTTAAGGGATTTTATTTTTGCCTAAAATCCGAGAACTCACAGATCAAAGGCTGCTCTTTGCAAAAATACAGCTACTACGACATATGCGTTCTTAAGGATAAGCATAATCAATATAAATGCAGTTTTATTGATCAGATTGTAAAGGGCAGACGAGTGCTCGTTTTAGGAGAACTAAAATCGATTAACAGAACTGATGCTTTAGGAAATATTTACACAACCAATTTTGTTATGGCTGACTCAGTAACAGCTCAAGGCTAATAAAAGGATATTTATGTTTACCGTCGATTTAAAAAAAGTGTTTAACAACGATAACATCTGCATCGGAGAATGTGAGCTTGAACCCTGCAACCTGATAGATCACATTCCTCAGGCTGATGATAAGTATGTTTTTGAACTTAATGTGTTAAACGAGATCCTTTTATATCTTATCTACCCATTTAAAGACTGCCTGTATATAAGTGGTCCTTCAGGTTGCGGGAAGACAACAATTGTCCTGCAGATCGCATCCAGACTGAACTGGGGAGTAGAGCAGATCACCTTGTCAAACAAATGCGAGTCATTAGATCTGATAGGTCATACCACACTAAAAAAAGGAGAACTCGTTTATGAATATGGCCCTCTTACAAGAGCAATGATGTACGGAGAGATCCTGATTCTAAATGAAATTGATTTAATGTCACCTGGTGATTTATCTGTGCTAAATGATGTACTTGAGGGCAAGCCTTTAACAATTCTGGCAAACAACGGTGAGATTATAAAGCCTCATCCTCAGTTTAGAGTAATTGCAACTGCTAATACAAAGGGATATGGAGATATGACTGGCTTCTATAACGGAGCTCGACTTCTTAATCAGGCCTTTTTAGACAGGTTCAGATATATAGAGATGAATTATCCAAAACCTGTAGTTGAACTAGAGATGCTAAAAGGATCTTTTCCAAATCTAAAGGAGGAGATGAGAAAAAAACTTCTACATCTTGCCCATGACTTAAGACAAGTTGTTACTTTAGGTCTTGAAAACGGAGTTAGGCAGATTTCAGCCCCATTTTCGACAAGAACTCTTCTTAAAATTGCCTCTCTTGTGTCTGTAGATAGTGGCTATTCAGTTCATAAAATCGTAAAGATGTGCTATGCCTTAAGATTACCAGAGGTTGAGGCAGAATATGTCATGAGATTGTGTAATGATATCTTTGGCCATGAAAAAAGCGTATTAAAAAAGACTCAAAAGAACGATCTGAATGAGAGCTGCGAGGTTATTGAGCCTGAAAATGAAGGCAAAGATCTAAATGAGAAAAAAGCAGTAAGAACCCGCCGAAAGACCAGAAGTCGGGGTACCGAGGAAAAAATCGCATAAAATCAGTAAATTATATTGACCATAGGCTGGCAACATAAGATAATCAGAGCCATTGAGGTTTGATTATAATGAATAAAAAAATATTTATTGGCCATACGTTTGCCTGCCTTGTGGTGCTTTTTTGGGGTATGACTTTTGTAAGCTCAAAAGTTCTGCTGGCAGATTTTACCCCTGTTGAAATCCTGTTTGACAGATTTGTGATTGCAACTGCGGTGCTTTTGGTCTTTGCACCTAAGGCCTTAAAATTTATCTCACTTAAGGCTGAGTTATATGCCGCAGGGGTAGGTTTATTCGGGGTAACACTATATTTTGTTTTTGAAAATACGGCTCTTGTCTATTCAAATGCCTCAAACGTCAGCCTGATAGTCTCAACTACCCCATTCTTTGTTGCACTTTTTAACAGACTGATTGATAAAGAGCAGCATTTAGGTGGCTTCTTTTTTTTAGGTTTTGTTATTGCAATGGCAGGTATTGCCTGCCTAAGCTTAAGCTCTCTAAAACTTGAGTTAAACCCTCTTGGAGATATCTTGGCTTTAGGTTGTGCCTTAGTCTGGGGCCTGTACAATCTGTACTTTTCAAAACTTCATGCAATGGGGATAAGTACGCTTTATATAACCACAAAATCCTTTTTCTACTCGGTACTTCTGACTCTGCCTTGCATGCTTGTATATGGATATGATTTTAAGTCTGATGCTCTTTTAAAGCCAATCAATATTGTTAACTACATGTTTTTAGCAGTTATTGCCTCTTCAGTTAGTTTTCTTATCTGGAATAAGGCAATTACCTGTCTTGGTGTGGTGAAGACGAATGTATACATCTATGCTGTTCCTGCTGTGACAGCGGTTGGAGCTATTATCTGTATTGACGAGAAACTCACAGAATACACTCTTTTAGGTATGATCCTTGCGATAGCGGGACTTGTTATTTCTCAGATAAAGCCAGAAAACTCAAAAGAAAAAAAGAACATATAGAAAACCAAAACAAAAAGGCCTCAATTATACAACTGAGACCTTTTGCAAAACACATTCTCCTGCAAATGTGCTTTTGTTAACTAACCGAAGATGGAGCTTAACTCATCTTCTGAATCAATCAGCTTATTAGCTACTGATTCATAGTTAATCTTGTATGAGCCATCATTGATTGCAGCTTTAATCTTTTCAACCTTAGCCTCATCAATTCCACTTGAAACCTTAGCTGTTTCAACTGCTTTTGATAAGGTTTTTGCTGAATCAGTAAGCACAACATCATCAACCTGTGCGCTCTTAGTCTTTTCTGTAGCAACTTCCTGTTTTGCCTTGCTTGTTGCTAGCTTTTTGGCAGTAGCAACTGATTCTTTAATACCGCTGTAAGTGCGGTCAGATAATACATCGATTGCCATATTACTACCCTCTGTAAACTTTTTCTCTCTGTAAGATTATATTATATTCAAATGACATTTTCCTGCCGTTTAATTTCTTATCGTCAGGAAAATTTCAAACTTTAACATTAATTGCAATTTTTTTTTATTCTTTAAAAAAGCGATTAAAAGTGTCACAACTGGCTTATATTTCGTCTTTTGTTAAGAAAACTTGAGTGTATCTAAAATATCACTTTTACGGTGTTTGGTGCAATTACCACTGCCTGAATAATCTTGTTTGATTTACTGTTCTTTACAGAAATCAGATCATTTATTTTTCCCTCTTCTAAAGCTATCCCGTTAGTTCTGATCTCAAGATTTGCGCTTTTGGCAATAATTGTGACCATATCTCCTTTGGCAACCAGACAAAAATCACTCATTGTTATCTGTTCACCTGCCTTAATATCTTTTCTTGCCTTGCTGCCAATTAGCATGTTCTTGTCGGTAATAGTCAATGCTCTGTTAGAGCTGTCACTGATAAATGTATCCTCTAAAAGAGCAGCACTTATGGTTGTGCCTTTGGGTATATTCTCCGCAGCAACAGTTGCTGCTCTTAAAATTGTGACTGATACGGGTACTCTAATGGAGTAAGGCTGTTCTTTTCTTGAACAGGCGATCCTGACAGTATTGTTTTTTCTGATTTCTCCACCTAACAGCTCTGCTGTAAGGTATCCTGAGCACTTGCCACCGTAATCTCTGTTAGGATCTATCTTGCCAACTTTAACAATAATTTTTTTGTCAGCTTCCTGAGTAAACTGTGCAAGCATGTACTGTTTAGCTACATTTGTCAGAAAATCAGCCTCTAACTGTGATGCAGATACAGACTCACAGATAAAGCCACTAAAGATAAACGCACACGCAGACGTTAAGAGTTTTAGGTAATTTTTCAAGAAATCCACCTTTGTGAGATGAAAAATATCTAAGATTCAACTAATCTTAAGAGTAAGGATAATAACACAAAAGAAAAAATCAGACTGTTTTACACTGCATAAGTGCAGATAAAAAAATGAACAATTTATACGGGTATATCATATTTGAGATTATTGGTGTGATTTGTTCAGCAAATTCTTTATTTTTCTTTTGGTTTAGACTAAATTGCTAATTATTCTGTAATTATCAGCTCTGTAATTGTCAGAATTATCAGACAATCAGACATATTGAGTTATATTGAAGGCAAGGTGAAAAAATGATCGGTATTATGGATTCGGTAAATGAGTTAACCGAGGTTGTAGGTCAGAACCGCATGGAGCTGTTGCTCTTTAAGCTTTCAGGCTTGAGACAGCGCTATGGAATTAATGTTTTTAAGGTAAGAGAGGTTCTCCCTTGCCCAAGACTTACTGTAATGCCAAAGCTTCAGAAATTTGTTATTGGTGTTGCCCATATCCGCGGTCAGACTATTTCTGTAATTGACCTTGCCTATGCAATCGGCGGAAGACCTTCAAGAGATATTGAAAAGTGCTTTATCATCATAGCTGAGTACAATCGATCAACTCATGCTTTCTTAGTCTCTAGTGTTGAGAGAATTCTTAACATGAACTGGGATAAGATTATGCCTCCTCCAAAGGGTGCAGGCGACAGCAACTACATGACTGCTGTAACTGAAATTGATGGTGAACTTGTTGAAATTCTTGATGTAGAGAAGATCTTAGAGGAAATATCCCCAAGCAAGCTTGATAAGCAGGATCTTGATGAGGTGTACGACAGTGAGTTTGCCCGTCTGATTCAGGAGCACAAACCAAAGGTACTGATTGCTGATGACTCAAGAGTAGCTCTCAATCAGGTAACCTCAGCCCTTGAAAAGCTTAATCTTGAGGTTATAAAGGCTCACGATGGCAGGGAGGCATATCAGTTGCTTCAGGAAGCGGCTGCAAAAGGTCCTATCAATCAGCAGATAGCACTTGTCATCTCTGACGTTGAGATGCCTGAAATGGATGGCTACACACTTTGTGCAAGACTTAGACAGGATCCGATATTAAAACAGGCCTATGTGATCCTGCATACCTCCTTGTCTGGTGTGTTCAATCTTGGTATGGTAAGTAAGGCCGGAGCAAATGACTTTATTCCTAAGTTTAATCCTTTAGAACTGGCTAAGGCTGTTAAGAAGGGTATTATTCTTACAAATGCCGGAAAGTCAGGTGCTGATCTTATTATGGGAAAGGAAGAGAAGGCCCACTAAACTGAATATGGCTGCAGTAGCAGTTAACAATAACAACATAAGAATAATTATATTTGTTCTGCCAGTATAAGGCTTGAGTGGTATGGCATTTTTTAATTCTAATAATAACGATGATAAATCCGCTCAGAATCCTTCAAATGAGGGAAGACCGAGTTTAAGTGACACTTCTGCAGCAGTCAAAAGCAGTCAGACAGCAGTTTCAGCTTTGCAGTCTACTGCAAGACCTGTATCCGCTTTGTCACAGGCAAACCTAAAATCTGGTGAATCATATTCATTAGGTTCAAAACCTGTATTATCACAGGCTAACAAGCCATTGAGTCAGACCTTAGCCTCAGGAACACTTCAAACTTCAAGAAGTGGGGCAACAGGAGTTGCAATGGCTAAGCCTACTTTGGGCATGTCATCAGGTCTTAGTAGTTTAAACTCATCAGCACAGACATCTTCATTAAGAGCTGCATCTTCACCTGCATCAGCAGGTGTAGGCTCTACTTTAAGAGCAGCTACCCTGTCTACTACGAGTAGCGGTTTTCAGTCTAAACCTGTATCAGCAGGTGTAAAAACACTATCATCAGGTAGTTCTTTTGGCGCTTCATCTGCACCAAAGCCTGCAACTTCCACACTTTCTCAGACAGCTTCTTCGGTTTCAAAGCCATCTACGCTTTCGGGGACCGCAACTTCAGGAAGTTTAAGTGCCGCTGCGCAGAGTATTATTGGAGCTAATCAGAGCACAGCCCAAAGAACAGCATCTCAGTCTTTATCAGCTGCTGCAAGAAATATCCAGGCTCAGG
>JBJEWX010000187.1:0-2113 GCA_051885275.1 Succinivibrio sp.
AAGACCATGAAAATTCAGCTGCTTTATTACTGTTGTGATTAAGAATACTAGGTTTAGATATTAAATATTCTCGATAAACATTCTCTTTTAATATGTTTCAAAGTTAACTAAAGGTAAGATAAATGATTTACGACAGTATCACTCAGCTGATTGGTAGGACCCCGCTTCTTAGATTAAAGGGATTTTCAAAGGCCAGCGGTATAAGTGCAAGTATCTATGCAAAACTTGAGGCCTTCAATCCTGGGGGCTCCGTAAAGGACAGAATTGCAGCTGCCATGATTAAAGATGCTCTTGCAAAGGGGCTTATCACTAAGAACACCCTGATTATTGAGCCAACCTCAGGTAATACCGGAATCGGACTTGCTTTAGTTGCAGCCTCCTTAGGTCTTAATCTTACCATTGTGATGCCTGACAGCATGTCTGTTGAAAGACGTAATCTTTTAAGAGCATATGGCGCAAAGATTGTGCTGACACAGGGATCTATGGGTATGGAAGGGGCAATCAAAAAGGCCCTTGAAATCAAGTTTGAGCATAGTGATTCCTTTATCCCATCGCAGTTTGACAACAGCATAAATCCTCTTTCTCATTACCAGACTACAGGTCCTGAGCTTTTTGAGGAATTAGGCAGTGATCTTGACTATCTTGTAGCAGGTGTGGGTACAGGTGGAACACTATCAGGCGCCGGCAGATTCCTAAAGGAGAAAATAAGTACACTTAAGGTTGTTGCAGTTGAGCCTAAAGGTTCTCCTATCCTAACTAAAGGTGTTGCTGGACTTCATAAAATCCAGGGGATAGGCGCAGGCTTTGTCCCAAACACTCTTGACAGAGCACTAATTGATGAGGTGATTGATGTTGATGACACAAGCGCCTACGATACTGAGAGACTTTTAGCTAAAACAGACGGAGTTTTAGCTGGTATCTCCTCAGGCGCAGCCCTGTATGCCGCTGCACAGATTGCAAAGCGCCAAGAGAATAAGGATGCAAAAATTGCAGTGATCCTTCCGGATACTGGTGAGCGTTATCTTTCAACTCCTGCTTTTCTGGAGTAGAAAATGATTGATAAGCATGAGTCTATAACCGCAAAGATCTGCTCCTTTGTCAGAGCCTATCATTCAATCTATTCTCATCAGAAAATTTTTGATGATGCGCTGGCCTATGATCTTATGGAGCAGAAAGAATATATAAGAATAGGTCAGCTCATAGAGCATGATTTTAAGCTTGAGGAATATGATGAAGGTGCGGTTTTTGACAGAAGCGTGGTAGATAAAAAGGTAAACGCTTTTTTAGCTCCGATTCCACTCTGCCGCATTGCATATACTGAATCAGCTCTTTTAAAATTTGCAAAAGAGCAGGGGCAGGTTCAGTATGTGATTTTAGGTGCTGGTCTTGATACCTTTGCCTTCAGAAACTCTAACCGCAGCATTGAGGTGTTTGAACTTGATCATCCTGACACTCAAAGGTATAAAAAGGGCAAGGTAAAACAGCTTGAGTGGGTGATACCCGATAATGTTCATTTTATTGCAATTGACTTTAATAAGGATAACCTGATTGAAGTGCTGCTTAAAAATGGCTTTAATAAAGACAAGCCTGCATTTTTTGCTATATTAGGAGTTACCTATTACCTTACACTGGATATTTTTGAGAATACTCTCAAAATGATAGATGAGCTTACAGACAGCAGTGCAGAGGTTGTATTTGATTATCCGGATGAAACCACTTTTTCTAAGGAGGCTGATTCTAGGGTCACAAAGTTATCTCAAATGACAGCTTTATTAGGAGAGAAAATGGCCTATGGATATTCACTAAAAGATATAACAGATGCCCTTCAGCATAATGGCTTTAGTGTAAGAGAGCATTTGTCACCAAAAGATCTTGATAAGCTATATTTTATGGATAGAACTGATGGACAGAAAGCTTATGAGAATGTTCATCTGATTACTGGTTTAAAGAAAGGAAATAAATAAAATGTCAGAATACAAAGATATTGAATCAGCAGTTGTTCATGGTGGAATATACGGTGATCCTCTGACTAAAGCTGTGAATGTGCCAATTTATCAGGAAGGAAGGTATTGTTGCAATATCTAACTTGTTTGCAGAAGCAGCTGGTTATGGA
>JBJEWX010000188.1:0-9416 GCA_051885275.1 Succinivibrio sp.
AATGATCCTGAAAAAGGGTTAATTGCAGGTGGGCAGCTGCAGCATTATGTAACTGTAACAGAAAAAACAGTTGCTCAGTCACCAGTTGACCAGCCTCTAGTTAGTCAGAATACAAGTTCTCCATCGCTAAACTTTGATATGATCTTTGACTATCAGAACAGTTATGAGCTCTTTTTAAGTGATGAAAAAGCAGCGCTTGCACTTAAAAAGAATTTTAGAAAGTCAAAAAACACCAGGCAGACCCGCAGTTCACGATTAAGTTTTTACAGCAGATCTAATCTTGTAGATACTCTGCTCTCTCCATCACTGCTTGCTTCTCTTAACCTTGAAAACAATGAGTACCAGGTTGCAAAGAGCAGTGATGATAAAGACAGTAAGAGGGCATAGACCGTTTAGGTTTGCTTAAACCTCACTATAAAAAGCTATCTCCAAAACTTGCCTGCGTTATGCAGGCTTTTTTTATCAAGGAATGGCAAGGAAATAAGCTTAAAAGGATAGGTTATGGGGATAATTTTTGTTTTTTCGTTGAAATCATAAGGCTTATTATCTAAAATTGTATCTCGTTGCTGCTGTAGCTCAGTTGGTAGAGCGGCTGATTCGTAATCAGAAGGTCGTCAGTTCGATTCTGATCAGCAGCACCAGTACGTGCTTTTCTTTGCCTTCCTTTTTAAATAGTTCCTGTCAAGCTCCTACTCTTTTTTAAAGTTGGCAGATAAATTGCATTGATATGGTTATCTAATGAATAAAAAAAATACATTAGCTTTAATAACTATCTGAAATATCAAAATATTTATCTGCTATCTAAATAATAGAGGGGATGGAAATGCAAGCAATTGGCAATACATCTGCAAAACAGGAAACAAAACTTGCCACAAACGGCAGGTATGCTTATGAGAGTAATTTAGGTGCTGATTTTGCATCTATGCTGTCGACAGTAAAATCATCATTAAGTCAGTCAGACTCATTGCAATCTATCTGCAGTAAGCTTAGCGAGAGCATTCATGCAAAACTCTCTGAAAACAGACAGCGCTCAGGCAGGGGTGATGCTATAAACTCTAAAACTGATGCTAAGGACTCAAGATCAGCCTTTTTGGAATCCAAAAGAAATCTTAAAGACAAGACTTTGGAAATAAAGGAAGATACTGGGGAGAATGTATCTTTAGATGAACGCAAGGATTGCAGGCAGGAAAATGCAGACCCATCGGTTCAGTTAGAGAAGGTAGTATTTGATGAGGTCAGCAATTCAGATATTGAGTTTGTTGCTCCATCATCGGGGGTTGTTTATGAGGATAATGGCTCTGACGGTGCTTACCTTCAAAAGAATGGCAATAGTGTATCTGTGACTGTTAAAACTCCTATAACAGCTTTTGATAATAAAACTCAAGTAGAACAAAGTGAGTTTAGTGCAGATGATCTTGAAAAATTAAAAGCCTTTTTCACAGAGCTGTCTGAGGAGGAGATAACTGAAGATCAAAAGCAGTTAACTCCATCAGAGCTTGACAGCTTTTTAAAAGAAAAGGGGGCTGTAAATGATCTTATAAGTTCCCTAAAGCACAGTCAGGTAAAAACTGACACAGCTGCCTTGAATCAGACAAATCAGTTAGGCTCCTCAAATGCAGTCACAGATCCAGATCTGCAGGTTGGTGACTGGATGAAGGCTTTACTTGATGAGGCAAAGGTTGAGTCTGTTAAAGTTGAAAATAACAAGAGTGCAATGACTCAGACAGATTTTGGAGCAGATGATTTTGATTTGATAGAGCAGAGTTTAAAAGCCTCTGCGCTTATGGATGAGAAACTGTCAAAATCAGATGTGAAAGCTAAGATAGATTCTATTATGGATTCAAAGGAGGAGGCTTTATCTTCAACTTTAGAAAAGTCTCTTGAACTGCTAAGATCCTTCTCAGCTAAGGGCTCATCTGAAAATGTTTCAGCTGCAGTCTCTGCAAGAGGCATGTTATCAGAAGGTTTAAACAGCAATCAAAAGGGCGCTGACGGCTCCTTGTCCCAATCCCTGGAAAAGGCTCTGATGATGCAAAAATCTGTAGAAGGCAGTATAAGCGCATCTGCTGAGACCTCTCACTTAGGAAAAGAGAGTGGAAATTCGCAGTCTAACGGTCAGTCAGCTGATTTTGGAATGCTTATGGGACAGCAGAGCAAAATAGAACTCTCAAAGGCCTATGCAAAAACTGAGCAGCTTATGAACATGTCAAGCAATCTTAAGGCAAATGCTCAGGCTCTGACAGAGAAGGTTATGCAGATGGCGGCAAAGAATCAGAAGGTGCTGCATCTTAACTTGAACCCAGAGGGCATGGGCAAGATGAAGATCAGTATTGACTGCACAGGCGCAGACGAGATCACAAGAGTTTCTGTGTCTGCAAGCTCTCTGGCAACTAGAGCAGTGTTAGAGCAGGGAATGGATGCCTTAAAGCAGGCCTTAAGAGACAACAATATAACAGCTCAGGCTGAGGTTACCGATTATGAGGATTTCACAGCTTCAGACAGCGAGCAGTCATTCAAAGATAATGAGCAGCAGAGCAGAGAGGGGAATGGAGGTTTATTTAACGGAAATAATGGCAGTGAAACCTTATTTGCCTCTGATGACAGTGAGCAGATAGAGTCAAACAACAGTGATACGGATGACAGTGAATATTTAATTAACTCACAAAATGGCGATACAGTAAGCTATTTTGCATAAAAAATAAAATGAATATTCAAATGTCTGTGCCATAATATAAAAAATCAGGAGAGATTTATGGCTGATAATAAAGAAGATAACGAATTAGACCAACCAAAAGGAAAGGGCAAGCTACTACTGCTTGTGGCAGTTATTCTGTTGCTGCTGCTAGGTACCGGCGGTTATTTTGGAGCTGCCTACTTCATGAATCTTCCTCCTTTTGGTCCTGTTGGACCTACCCCAGAGGAAATAGCCTCAAAGAAAGCTGAAGAGGAGAAGGCTGCAAAGCTGCTGCAAAGAGAGATTTATGTAAAATGCTCTCAGACCTTTACCTATACTATAAAGAGTGAGCGACGCATTCACACAGGTCAGATTGATGTTGTTCTTGTAGTACAGGGCGAGGAGAATGAGGCTTTGGCCACAAAGCATCTTACCTTAATTGAGAGTGTAATCTTTGACAGACTAAGTGCTCAGACCTATGAGGGACTGCTGCTGCCATCCGGAAGACAGATGTTAAAAAGAACCCTCTTAGATGCCACAAGAGCAAAGATGACAGAAGTTGCAAAGGCTCCGGTTATTGACAGGATCCTCTTTACAAACTTTGTTCTGCAGTAGGAGATTTATCTGTGACTGAATTTTTAACTCAGGATGAAATTGATGCGCTCTTGCATGGCGCTGATGATGTAGAGCCTGAAGAGCCGCAGGAAGTCACTGGAGTCAAGAGTTTTGACTTTGGATCTCAGGAGCGTATCGTCCGTGGACGTATGCCTACCCTTGAGCTTGTGGATGAGCGTTTTGCCCGTCACATGCGCATCAGTCTTTTCAACATGATGCGACACGCAGCTGAGGTTACCTGGACAGGTGTTAACATGATGAAGTTTGCAGAATATCTGCAGACCCTTTATGTGCCAACCTCTCTGAACATGGTTCGTTTCAGACCTTTGAAGGGTACAGCTCTGATCACGCTTGAGGCAAAGCTTGTATTCATTCTTGTGGAAAACTTCTTTGGTGGTGAGGGTAGATTCAGAACTAAGATTGAGGGTCGTGAATTTACACCAACTGAAAGACGTATTATTCAGAAACTTCTGAAGATGGTCTTTGCAGACTACAAGGAAGCCTGGGCTCCTGTAATGGATGCTGAGTTTGAATACCTGGACTCTGAGGTTAACCCTTCGATGGCAAATATTGTAAGTCCATCTGAAGTGCTTGTGGTAAATCAGTTCCATATTGATCTTGACGGCGGTGGCGGTGATCTGCATATCTGTTTCCCATACTCAATGATTGAACCTATCCGAGAGCTTTTAGATGCCGGTGTTCAGTCAGATAAGGGTGACACAGATATTCGCTGGAATAAGGCCTTACGCGAAGAGGTCATGGACGTTAACGTCGACATGAGGGTAAAACTTTTAGATACTCCTGTTTCCTTAAGAGATATTATGAATTTCAAACCAGGTGATGTGCTTAATGTTGAAATTCCTGAGAATCTTCTGGTATATATTGAGGATCTTCCAAGTTACCATGCAAAATTAGGTCAGTCAAAGGACAAGCTTGCAATTAAGATATCTGAGGTACTAGAAAGACCTAAGAGCACCAAGCATGACCTAAGCTTCATCAAGGGTAATAATATCAATGTTACCGAAGAGGATGAGGTTGAAGAGTTTGATGATGATTAACCCTGTATCTTTAAAAGAGATTTTACAGGGGCTAATCAGCTGTTTGTTTTGAAGAATAATTAACAAGCCTGTCTTTACAGGTGTTTTAGCGTGACAGGGTGATTTATGTCAGATGATCAGAAATTAGCTGAAGAATGGGCTGCAGCGTTAGGTGCGCAGGATGCCGGCTCTGAGGTTGAGTCAGCTCCGATTGAGACTTTTGAGGATGACTCAACTACAGGCAAGGCTCCACTTTCTGTTGAAGAGCGTAAGAAGCTTGATTCTATTTTGGATATTCCTGTAACCATTACCATGGAAGTAGGTCACGCAAAAATTTCAATCCGTAATCTTCTGCAGCTCAATCAGGGCTCAGTAATTGAGCTTGAAAGATTAGCAGGCGAACCTCTTGATGTTTTAGTCAACGGAACACTTATCGCTCATGGCGAGGTTGTGGTTGTTAACGACAAATTCGGTATCCGTCTGACAGATGTAATAAGTCAGGTAGAGCGTATCAAGAAGCTGCAGTAGCATGAAAAGACTTTACTGTTTTTTTCTTTTAGCGAGCCTGTCTGGCAACTCAAATGCTGATGAAGCGCTTGCGGGGCATCAGCTGGGATCTTATACACAGTTTGTAACATGGCTGGTATCAACCTTTGCGATACTGGCCGTAATTTTTTTATTTGCCTATCTGTTAAAAAAGACCCGATTTGTAAAAAGCAATACAGGGAAGCTTGTACTGCTGAATCAGCTGTATCTTGGGCAGAAGCAGCGGCTTGCAATTATTAAAGCCGAGAATAAGAAACTGTTAATAGGAATAAGTTCAGGGCAGATAACCACACTAGCTGAGCTTGAGGACAGCAAAGAGCAGTTTGCCTCGGTAATGAGGCAGGATCTTCAAAAGCAGGAAGAGTGCATATCACATGATGAATCTAATCAAAACTGACAATTTAGATTATATGAAAAATACCAAGGAGCTCTATCAGAAGCTCAAGGGGCTTAAGAAGGTATTCTTTCTAAGTTTGTGTGCAACTGTTTTTTCAGGTCTGTTTCTTTATCTTCTGCCGGTGGCACAGGCTGACAACACCTTAGATATCTCTGCTTTTACAGTAAAGACAAATCCTGACGGCACTCAGGATTATGCGCTGTCTTTGCAGGTAGTGATTCTAATGACGCTCCTGTCCTTTATACCTTCAATTCTGGTAATGATGACCTCTTTTACCAGAATAATCATAGTGATGACAATTCTGCGTCAGGCAATCGGTCTGCAGACCTCACCTTCAAATCAGGTTCTTATAGGTATAGCCGTGTTTATGACAGTATTTGTCATGACTCCTGTATTTGATGACATCTACACACAGGCAATTGAGCCTTACATGAATGAGCAGATTCAGGCAAGAGAGGCTTTTGAGCAGGCACAAAAACCTCTGCACAAGTTCATGATAAATCAGACAAGAATGTCTGATCTTAATGCCTTTTCTGAATACGCTAACATCAAGCTTGATAAACTTGAAGATGTTCCTATGCGCGTTCTTATCCCGGCCTTTATAGTCAGTGAGCTTAAAACGGCTTTCCAGATCGGCTTTATGCTGTTTCTTCCGTTTCTGATTATCGATCTGGTAGTAGCCTCCATTCTGATGGCTATGGGTATGATGATGCTTTCTCCTATGATGGTTTCTCTGCCTTTTAAGCTGATGCTCTTTGTTCTTGTAGACGGCTGGACTTTGATCATGGGTACCCTCATGAGCAGTTTTGGTTTGGGAGTAGCGGGAGGATAAGATGGAGCCAGAGGTCTTTGTTGACATTGTGCGTGAAGCCTTAGGACTTGTTGCTCTTTTGGTTAGTGCAAGTATTATTCCTTCGCTTTGTGTTGGTCTTTGCATATCTATTTTTCAGGCTGCAACCTCAATTAACGAGCAGACACTGTCCTTTCTGCCAAGACTGCTGGTTACTGTTGGAGCTCTGATGTTTGGTTCCCACTGGGGACTTTCAAAGATCATGGGCTTCTTTCATACAATAGTGGATATGATCCCGCAGTCAATAAGTTAATGAATGTATTAGAGCCAATAACGCTGACTGCCGTGGCACAGTTTGTATGGCCACTTTGCAGAGTCAGTGCGTTTTTATCAGTAATGTTTGCTATCTCAGGCAGCTCTTTTCCTATGATGACAAGAGCTCTTACAGCCTTGGCAATTACTGTTTGCATGCTCCCTTCCATTCCTAATCTCGCACCAAATACTGATCCGTTTACCACCTATGGCATCATGGTGACCTTAAAAGAGTGTCTGATTGGTATAGCTCTTGGTCTTATGACACTTTTTATATCGCAGGCTTTTATTATTGCAGGTCAGGCTGTTGCTATGCAGACTGGTCTTGGTTTTGCCTCAATGGTTGATCCTGTATCTGGAACCAACTCTCCTGTAGTAGGTCAGTTTTTCACTGTTTTATGTACTCTTGTATTTTTCAGTATTAACGGCCATCTTATCTTTTTCAGGCTGCTATTAGAGAGTTTCTCAACTCTTCCTATGGGACAGATGCTTCCTTCAGCAGGATTGAATGAGTTTGTTTTTTTCTCAGGTTCTATGTTTAAGGCGGGGCTTGCGATGGCTATGAGTTCAATCTGCACCATGCTGGTTGTAAATTTCACCCTGGGTGTAATGACTAAGGCTGCGCCTCAGCTGAATATCTTCTCAATTGGTTTTGCTGTGACAATGAATGTGGGACTTATTGTTCTGTTTATGTCACTCAATGCCTTCATGAGTAATTTTACTAATAACTTTAACAATGTTTTCAATGCAGCCTGCTCCCTGATAGGCACAAGCTGCAACGGCATTCTCTAGTCTTTAGCCAGCTCATAGCAGGGAACATACTCTTTTTGAGACAGGAGTACACGTCCCTGAGTGATGAAGCTCTTAAGAAGTGAATCTAAAGATTTGATGATTTCCCTGTCACCATGAAGTTTGAAAGGTCCATGCTTGGCAACAAGTTTGATACCATGCTCTTTCACATTTCCGGTAACAATTCCAGAAAAAGCAGATCGTAAATTGCAGGCAAGTTTCCATGGTTCCTGATCACGGCTTAAATCAAGACTTTCCATAAACTCATGGGTAATGCAGTTTGCCTTCTGCAGTTCATAAGGAATGTTCAGCGTCCAGTTAAAGCAGTAGGAATCATGAGTTATGGTTCTATGATCAAGCACAGACAGATTGTTGTCTTTGACCTTTTTTGCAACACTGATAGGATCATCTATGATCAGATCATAGTATCTGGTGATATCCTTGCCGAAACATTCAATCAGGAAGGCCTCAAGCGCCTCAAAATATGGTGCGGACTGCTTATTGCCTGTCAGGATAACAGGAAGGAAGTTATGCTTGTTTTCCTTGCAGAGCTTGATTGCAAGAATATACAAAAGCTCTTCTGCAGTACCAGGTCCGCCAGGGAAGATAATCAGATTGTGGCCAAGTCTTACAAAGGCTTCAAGTCTCTTCTCAATATCCGGCATGATCACAAGATCAGTAACCATTGAATTTGGTGGTTCAGCAGCAATGATTGAGGGCTCAGTCAGACCAATCATGCGGCACTTCTCCTGTTCACACTGCTCAGAGTATCCCTGAAGAGAACCTTTCATAGGAGCTTCCATAACACCAGGTCCGCATCCAGTGCAGATATCAATCTTGCGAAGTCCAAGCTCATGTCCAACTTTATAGGCATATTCATACTCATCTTCGCTTATAGAGTGACCGCCCCAGCAAACCGCAAGATTAGGTTTGAGCCCTGCCTTTAGAATGCTTGCGTTCCTTAAGATCATAAAGATGAGATTTGTAGTATAGGCACTGTCAGATTCAAATCTTGATCTCAAGTTGCCCTGAAGATCTTCAGAAAAAGAGTTTATCTGAACAATATCTCTTAAAACCGCATACAGATGTTTACGGAGTTTTTTAATAACCTGATCTTCGACTAGGGAACTTGCAGGAGGGTTGATAAGTTCAAGTTTAAGACCGCGTTCATTACGGATAATATTGATTTCAAAGCTCTTGAAATTATCTAACAGCTCTTTTGAATTGTCAGTGATATTTCCACTGTTTAGGACTGCCAAAGAGCAGTTTCTGTACAAATCATACAAATCGCCTTTGCTTGAAAGGGACAAAGAATCGGCCTCAGCCTGAGTTAGCAGGGCCATGGAGCCTACTGGCCACACATCAACAATACTCATAGATGCTCCTTATTTTTATAGTTTACTCTTTGATTATAGGAATAATTTCTCATATAAATTTTGAACTGCAACAAAAAGTGTGCTCATTTACTGCCTGATTGTTCTTAAGGACAGTGCAGAAATATTAGGCTGATTTGAGCGAACCGGATTGATATCTATTCCGCCTCGTCTTGTAAAACAGGCAGTTACGGTAAGCCTGTCTGGTTTGAGGTAGTACATAAGATCAGAATAGATGAGTTCTACGCACTGCTCATGAAAGCCCTGATGATTTCTCAGTGAAATAAGGTATGACAGCAGATCTTCTTGTGAAGGTTTTTTGCCCTCATAATCAATTATGACAGTTGCATGATCTGGCTGTGCGGTTACAGGGCACAGTGATCTGAACAGGTTTGTGTAATAGGTTTTTTTAACAGTTTTGTCAGACTTTTCAAGACACAGAGCTTTTGGATTGTATTCATAATCCCTTATTACAACCCCCATGCAGGAATCCTGCTGCTCAAGGCAGATCCCATCTGGTGCCGTAAGGTTAAACTCTTTGCTGTTTAACGGATAAAAGTTTACGCTGACCTCA
The DNA here is from genome assembly GCA_051885275.1 of Succinivibrio sp. Lineage (GTDB taxonomy): Bacteria > Pseudomonadota > Gammaproteobacteria > Enterobacterales > Succinivibrionaceae > Succinivibrio. Next base: position 9,108 of record JBJEWX010000188.1, read on the forward strand.
CATTCTAAAAGTTTACTTAGATCCTTTGCAAACAGTGTCTGTGCCTCCTGCATATTAATAAACTTTGTCATGGTGTAGGAGAGCGTGTAGAGTTTTAGGGATTTTGATTCAACAATATATTTACTTGAAGATGGAACCTTCATGATCCCCATGCACACCTGAGGTATCCCCAGCAGGTTAAGGTAGGTGATTTCATAAAGCTTCCAGATATCATAACCCTAAAAGTCTGCAAGCCTGTCTATAGAGGCTCTGCCTAATGATCTTTCAATTCTCTGCAGGATTGAAGGTGAGTATTCACTGTTATAAGTG
>JBJEWX010000189.1:0-2083 GCA_051885275.1 Succinivibrio sp.
AACTTTTCGTACATATATGCTTTTTCACCGTATGGAAAAACCACGCTCTATTATATGAGGGAATTCTTTGTTTACAGTTAGGAACACAGCAGCTAAGAGTGGCAGACCTGTCAGTATCAGTTTTTTTCCGCCTAAGGCATCACAGTGTTTTATTTAGTTGAGCCACCTGCTGTTTTAACATTAAAAATAAAAGACTTGCAATATTATATATGCCAAACAGTAAAACTTCTCTTATATAGAAAAAAAATTATGCATACTAAACAAAATTTCTCAAACTGAAATAAAACTTTAAGAGATCGGATCTTAATTATCAGTTACAGAGCCTGAGTAAATTCAAAAAAATTCCTTAATCTTCTTAAAGCAGGTCAGATCAAGATCCTGTATGATATCAGGGTTAATTTTGCTAAAATCTGTATCAGGTAAGGATGTTCTTAGATTGCAACTGTATCTTAAGAAAATCTTTGTTTTTTGAGGATTATTAATGCAGATTTATCTGGTTGGTGGAGCTGTTCGCGACAGACTTTTAGGAACAAAAAGTTCTGACAGGGACTATGTTGTTACTGGCTCAACAGTAGATGAGATGAAAACCCTTGGTTATACTCAGGTAGGCCACGATTTTCCTGTATTTTTGCACCCTAAAACCAAAGAGGAATACGCCCTTGCACGCACAGAAAAGAAGACTGGCTCAGGCTATCTTGGTTTTAACTGCTCATTCTCAAAAGATATTACCCTAGAGGAAGATCTAAAACGTCGCGATCTTACCATCAACGCTATGGCAATGGATGAGGAAGGTAAGCTTTATGATCCTTACGGAGGCTGTGAAGATCTAAAAAACAGAGTTCTTCGTCATGTCAGTGAGGCTTTTGTTGAAGATCCGCTAAGAGTACTTAGAGTTGCCAGATTTTATGCAAGATTCTACAGACTGGGCTTTTGCGTAGCACCTCAAACTAAAGCTCTTATGAGAAAAATGTCAGCCTCAGGCGAGCTTGATTCACTGACTGCAGAGCGAATTTTTCTTGAACTTGATAAAGCACTTGCCACAGCTAACCCTGAGCAGTTTATTCTGTTATTAAGAGAAGTGGGAGCTCTAAAGCACGTACTCCCCGAGATTGACAGACTATTTGGAGTACCAGGACCTGTAAGATGGCATCCTGAGATTGACAGTGGAATTCATACCTGTATGACCTTACAGAGAGTATCACAGGAGAGTGACTCTACTGTGGTACGCTTTGCAATGCTCTGTCATGATTTGGGTAAGGCTGAAACTCCAACTGTTTTATGGCCGCATCACAGGCTGCACAATGAACTTGGTGTCAAACCTCTAAAATGTCTGTGCCAGAGACTGCACGTGCCATCTGAGTATGAGCAGTTTGCAAAGCTGGTTATCCTCTATCACTCTGAAATGCATCATCTGTACAGAAAAGGCTCTGAGGGAATAGTATCTCTTTTAGACAAACTTGATGCCTGGAGAAAACCAGAGCGGATCAAACCATTCATTCTCTGCTGCAAGTGTGACTTTTTAGGCAGAAAGGGTTTTGAAAACAGACCATTTCCTCGTGCAGAATATTTTTTATCTATCTTTTCTCTATGCCAGAGCGTTACCGCTCAGGAATTTGTAAGAAAAGGCTTTAAGGGAAAGGATATCTCAGTTAGGATGCATGAGCGGAGAGTTGAGCTTGTGGATGAGTTTTTAATTACAGTCCCTGAAGATGAGTTAACTGACAGAAGCAATGAGCTGCCAGCTGATATCAAACCCAAAGATCTTACCTATGAGAGAAAACCTCAAAACAGAAATGAGCATCAGAGAGGATTTTTTAAGGTAAGGCTAAATCAAAAATAATGCGGGCTAGCATCCTCACGGTTAAAACCGTGGTTTTTCTCGCCCGCAATTGTTAAAAGTATTTCTTTTTTAAGGCGGAACAAAAATCAGCAGCTATGCTCTGCTTAGATTTCATTCCAACGAAGGTGGTGCTGTAAAAACTCTCTAGAACAGATACAGTAAAAATGCCCCCAAAAGAATTCTGTAAATTACAAAAACAGCCATCCCCGAGTGAGAGATGAACTTCATAAACAGGTGAATAAC
>JBJEWX010000190.1:0-9251 GCA_051885275.1 Succinivibrio sp.
GATCTTAGAGAAGATCATTAGAGATCATGGCATATGCCCTGAGTTTGTTCTTACCAAAGAACACCCAACTATCACCAAACTTAGAATTCTAAGCAGAAACCAGCAGCTTTTAAGACTGGATTTTGAGGATTCCTTCTCTAATATCGATGAAAAGCAGGTTTTGGCAGCCTTTGAAAAATCTATTGAGGATTCTAAAGTAGTTATCTTTTCAGACTATGGTAAAGGCTCTCTTGACTCAATTTCAAAAATGATTGAGATTGCAAATTCAAAAGGCATCATTACCTTGATTGATCCTAAGGGAACTGATTTTGAAAAATACAGCGGAGCTACCCTTCTGACCCCAAACATGTCTGAATTTGAAGCTGTTGTTGGAAAGGTTAGGAATAATCAGGATCTTGAAGAAAAAGCTTTAAAGCTAATTGAAAAATTCAATCTGAAGATGCTGCTTGTCACCCGCTCTGAAGATGGAATGTCACTTGTAAGACCTGGTCTTGAAACAGTTCATCTTCCAACCTATGCCCGTGAGGTATACGACGTCACTGGCGCAGGTGATACAGTTATCGGAACACTGGGAACCTGTCTTGCCTCAGGCTATGACATTGTTACAGCCTGCCAGTATGCTAACTGTGCAGCAGGAATTGTTGTAGGAAAAATCGGTACCTCAACAGTAACCCCATCTGAGCTTTTAGCTGCTCTTGGACATTCCTCTACTCAGAATACCGGAATAATCAGTGAGGATGAACTTTGCGCAGAGGTTAGAAAGCTTCAAAGTGAAGGTCAGAAAGTGGTAATGACCAACGGCTGCTTTGACATCATCCATCCAGGACATGTAACCTACCTTAAACAGGCAAAGGCTTTAGGTCATAAACTGATTGTTGCGGTAAACTCTGATAACTCTGTATCCAGACTTAAGGGCCCTACAAGACCTATAAACAGTCTTGACGCCCGTATGACAGTGCTCTCTGCTTTAAGCAGTGTTGACTATGTGGTTGCTTTTGAGGAGGATACCCCTCAGAAACTAATATCAAGGGTTCTACCTGATATTTTAGTCAAAGGCGGCGATTACACTGTAGAACAGATTGCAGGTCACAAAGAAGTGCTTGCCAATGGAGGAAAGGTAATTATTATTCCTTTTGTTGATGGCTGCTCTACAACCTCTATCGTTAAGAAAATCAAACAGGTATAACAGACAATGGCAGAACAGTCTTTTACTATAAATCCAGGCATTACAGAGATTGATTATCCAACTGCAAGAGCGCTTATTGATTCTGGAAAATGTGTGCTGATTGACGTAAGAGAAAAGGAGGAATATAACTTAGGCTTTATTCCTCCTGCTGTTAATCTGTCAGTAAATGACATCACAAGAGAAACCACTGAAAAAGTGGCACCAAAGCTTGACCAGCCCGTGATCATATACTGCAGAAGCGGCAGAAGAACAAAGGATGCCGCCAAAAAGCTTTTAGCCCTGGGCTATTACTATATTCTTGATATGGGCGGTATCAGCAACTGGCCGTATTCTGTTGAATTTCCATAACAGCCTGTTTCTTTCTCTTCTTACAGTCAGACGTAAGGGCTTCCTGCATTACTGCTCATACAATACAACCAAAGCCTATACATAAAGAAGCCACAACTTTAGTTATTACCTTAATCCTAAAGAACTCATTTTGTTTTTTGTTATTTTTCAAGCCTATATTGAGTTTTGTAACAGAAAAATAATTCTTAATTATCTTTAGTTTGCTTTACAAATTTATGTCATAAGAAAAAATAAAGCCCCAGCAGGTTTCCCTGCTGAGGCATTGCTAATCAGTCAATATGATTATTTCTTGATTTCCAGATTCTTTAAATTCCAGATATCACGTGCATAATCATGCATTGATCTGTCTGAGCTGAAGATACCCATTGTAGCTGAGTTAATCATTGCAGCCTTTGCCCAGCGGCTCTTATCCTTGAACATCTGCTGAGCTCTCTGATGTGCATCCTTGTATGAAGCAAAGTCTGCTAATACTAAGAATGGATCACCCAAGTTGAGCAGTGAATTCTTGATAGAAGCTAAAGCACCTGGCTGACCTGGGGTAAAGAAGTCAGTATCAAGCCAGTCGATTACAGACTTGAGCTCATGGTTAGCATTGTAGTAATCCCATGAGTTATAGCCGCGAGCCTTTAACTCCTGAACTTCTTCTACAGATAAACCGAAGATGAAGTTGTTCTCAATACCAGCCTTCTCAACAATCTCAATGTTTGCACCGTCCATAGTACCTAAGGTTAAAGCACCATTCATTGCAAACTTCATGTTAGAGGTACCTGATGCCTCATAACCTGCAGTTGAGATCTGCTCTGAAATATCAGCAGCTGGAATAATCTTTTCAGCTAAGCTTACGCGGTAGTTAGGTAAGAATACAACCTTTAACTTACCCTTGATGCGTAAGTCGTTGTTGATCTTGTTACCAACTGCATTGATAGCGTAGATGATGTCCTTTGCAAGAGTATATGCAGGAGCAGCCTTTGCACCAAAGATAAATACCTGAGGTACGATATCCTGATCTGGGTTCTCAAGCAGGCTCTTGTAGAGAGACATGATGTATAAGAGGTTCAGATGCTGTCTCTTGTACTCGTGAAGACGCTTAACCTGAACGTCAAACATTGCGTTAGGATCAACATCAACACCAACGAGCTCTTTGATAGTCTTAGCAAGAACAACCTTGTTGTCATGCTTAATCTGCATGAAACGATCCTGGTATTCCTTCTTGTCTGCGTAGTTCTTTAACTTCTCGCACAGATCAAGATTTAATGGCCAATCCTTGCCGCTAACCTCGTTGTACAGATCAGCTAAGCCCTTGTTGCAGGCAAGTAACCAGCGACGTGGAGTTACACCGTTTGTTACGTTGCAGAACTTGGTTGGCCACAGCATGTTGTACTCTGGGAATAAATCTTCCTTAACAAGCTTTGAGTGGATCTTTGCTACGCCGTTAACCTTGCCTGAGGTGATAACACACAGGTTGGCCATACGAACCTTGCGGCATGGACCTTCTTCAATGATAGAAAGCTTAGCCTTCATCTCATTGTTGCCTGGCCACATGTGCTCAACAATACCGTTTAAGAAACGATAGTTGATTTCATAGATAATCTGCAGGTGACGTGGAAGAAGTTTCTCAAAGATGTATACAGGCCACTTCTCTAATGCTTCAGGAAGCAGAGTGTGGTTGGTATAGTTAAAGGTCTTTGAGGTGATATCCCATGCAGCATCGAAAGATAAACCTTCCTCATCGATGAGAAGTCTCATTAACTCAGGAATTGCGATGGTTGGATGAGTATCGTTAAGCTGAATTACAATCTTCTTTGCAAACTCAGAATAGTCGTGGTGATGTGATCTGTTGTAACGGCGTAAGATATCGCGTAATGAGCAGGCACAGAAGAAGTACTGCTGAGTTAAACGCAGTTCCTTACCAGCCTCTGTTGAGTCATTTGGATAGAGAACCTTAGATACAGTCTCTGCAAGTGACTTCTCAACCTGAGCATCAACATAACCGCCAGCGTTGAAAACATCCCAGTTGAACTGTTCAGTTGAACGAGACTCCCATAAACGGAGAATTGCAACTGATGAACCACGGTAGCCAACTACAGGAATATCCCAAGGCACACCTTTGATCATGCTTGATGGGTGCCATACAGAGCTTACAGAGCCATCAGGTGCAGTCTGAGTCTCAACAAAACCGCCTAATGGAATGTTCTGTACTGATTCAGGACGGCATACTTCCCATGGACAGCCATACTCACGCCATGAATCAGGACGCTCTACCTGCTTGCCCTCACGGATTTCCTGACGGAACAGACCGTTCTCATAGTGAATACCATAACCTACACATGGATAGTTGCAGGTTGCAAGTGAGTCCATGAAGCAGGCTGCAAGACGGCCTAAACCACCGTTACCTAAAGCCATATCTGGCTCTTCTTCACAAACTTCGTTGATATCCAGACCAAGTTCCTTTAATGCATCGCGTGCAACATCGAACTTCTCCAGATTGGTAAGATTGTTGATTGTCAATCTTCCCATTAAGAATTCTGCTGATAAGTAGTGAACAGCGCGGGTATCATTCTTTGAATGAGTTTCCTGAGTATCGGTTAAACGACCGAAGATATCCTCATTGCAAGCTGCTACTACTGCCTGCCACCAAGCTAATTTGCTAGCCTTAGCTGGTGATGTACCAATTGTGGTACGCAGGTGATTTAAAACTGCATTCTTGAACTTTTCTACATTTGCTTTGTAGTCAGTTGAAGCTGCTGCAGATACAGTGCTGTTGCAAGCCTTTGCAACAGTTTTCTTTGGGGTATTTTTAGTTACCATAAAATAATTTCCTCATTAACTCCCAGTAGTTTGATTATAGCAAAGCTAAAAACAGTGTTCATATTCTGATTATTACACAATATTAACCATAAAATACACTTTTTAGAATTTTAATTCATCTGGAATTGGAAGATTCAAATCAAGATCACGAGGTTTCATTTTTGACTTTCCTTCCTTGAAAGCCTTCATTCCCATAACCCAGGCTAGAACCTGTGCTACAGCCTTAAAAAGGCCTCTTGGTATCTCGCAGTCAAGCTCCGTTGTGTAATACAGCGAACGGGCAAGCGGAGGAATAGGAATTACCGGCACCCCGGTTTCTCGTGCAATTTCCTTAATCTTTTCTGCAATCTCATCTAATCCTTTTGCAACCACCAATGGTGCGGTTGTGCCCTCAGGATCATACTTTATTGCCACAGCATAGTGCGTAGGGTTAGTAACCACAACATCTGCCTCAGGGACTTTCTTCATCATGCGTCTTGCAGCCATCTGAAACTGCATCTGCTTGATTTTACTTTTAATCTGTGGATTACCTTCAGTGTTTTTAAACTCGTCCTTAACTTCCTGCTTGGTCATTTTAAGCTGTCTTATATAGTTCCACTTCTGATATGGAACATCTATAAGCACGATGGGGATCATAGCGCAGATAACAATCACCATGAACTGAAACAGAAGAGAGATGGCGGTCTTAATTGCACTTATCGGATCAATATAGGATAAAGACATGATCTCATTTACCCTTCCAAAAAGAGCAAAGTAGCAGAAGGCACCAATAAATACCACTTTAAAGATACCTTTTATAAGTTCGATGGTGGAGGTTAGCGAGAACATGCGCTTAATCCCTGAAATGGGATTCAGCTTGCTGAATTTTGGCTGCATTGCCTGCTGAGAAAAATTGAAGCCACCAATAAAGATTGAACCTATAATGGCGCAGACAAAAACAATGCTCACTATTCCTAAAAGAGGAATAGCAATCTCAATAACATTTTCAATGAATATTCTTCCCCCTTCATCCTCAGTGTAGATCTGTTCTCTTGTCAGGGAGAAGCTGTTATTCATAATCTGTCTTAGACCTCTGCCCAAGAAAGATGAAAAGATCCAAATTGAGATAACTCCGGACATGAGGACAAAGAAGGTTCCAGCTTCCTTTGAACGGGGAACCTGTCCTTTACTCCTGGCATCACTTAATTTTTTGGATGTCGGTTGTTCTGTTTTCTCTCCGCCGTCATCTGCCATAACTAATCAAGAACTTCCGCCTTGTCTCCGTTATCCTCAAGCCACTGCCTTCTGTCTGCCACACGCTTTTTCTTTTTCGATAAAAGCATATCCATAAGAGCAAAAGTATTCTCTGCATTCTCAGCTGACAGTGTCAGCTGTTTAAGTCTTCTTGATTCAGAGGCAAGCGTGGTTTCTCTTAACTGTTCAGGATTCATTTCACCTAATCCCTTAAAGCGCTGGATCTTAATATTCTCAGCCTTAAAACCTTTTCGCTTAAACTGCTTCTGCTTAACCTCAAGCTCCTCGTCATCAATAGCATATTCTTTAAACTTACCGCAGTCTATTCTGTACAGAGGTGGACAGGCAACGTAAATATGACCTTCTCTTACAAGTTTTGTAAAGTGTTTTACAAAAAGACAGCACAGTAGAGTTCCAATATGCAGACCATCACAGTCCGCATCTGCCAGTATACATATCTTGTTGTAACGAAGCCCCTCAAGAGAATCTGAATCAGGCTCCACTCCAATTGCTATTGAAATTGACCTGATTTCCTCTGACTGAAGAGCCTCTGAGGCTGATACCTCCCAGGTATTGAGGATTTTTCCTCTTAACGGAAGGATAGCCTGATAGCTTGCATCTCTTGCCTGACGGGCAGAACCACCTGCAGAGTCACCCTCTACAATAAACAGTTCTCCACGGCTAGGATCAGTGCTTGTGCAGTCCCACAATTTACCAGGAAGAGCAGGCCCTTTTGAGCTCTTTTTTCTCTCCACAACCTTTGCTGCAGACTCTCTGTCCTTTGCAGCATCGATTATCAGGTTGGCAATTACTGTTGCATTCTCAACATTTGAATTTAGCCACAGGGAAAACCTGTCTGAAACAATTCCCTCAACAACAGAAGCTACATGTCTTGAAGAGAGTTTTTCCTTAGTCTGACCGGCAAACTGTGGATCAACCATTTTCAGAGAAAGAACATAAGAGCACCTGGACCAGACATCATCTGCTGTAATTTTTAAATTCCTAGGAAGCAGTGCATGCAGATCGCAGAATTCTCTGATAGCGCTTGTAAGACCGGCTCTAAAGCCATTTACATGGGTACCGCCATCTACGGTTGGAATAAGATTTACAAATGATTCACCTACGCACAGACTGCCTGTTCCCTCAAGTTCCCAGGCCACAGCCCACTCTAATTCAGTATCCTCGCTTTTAACCTGACAGAAGAAGGTTTTGGCAGGCTCTATTGTTCTGCCACCAGTCTGAGTAATCAGGTAATTGTCAAGCGTACCGCTATACGACCAGCTTTCGGTCTGATTGTTAACCTTATCTGTAAAATCAATAGTCAGGTTTGGAGACAGTACAGCTTTTGCCTTTAAAAGATGCTTTAAAAGCGCTACGTTAAACTTAGGATCATCAAAATAAGGCTCATCAGGCCAGAAATGTACACTTGTTCCTGTATCTTTCTTTGCACAGGTTCCAATCTCTGTTAATTCCTGTGTTTTAACACCATTCTCATAGGAAATCTGGTAGATCACACCGCCACGTTTAACCGTCGCGGTAAGTTTTTTTGACAAAGCATTTACAACAGAGACGCCCACTCCATGCAGACCGCCTGAGAATTTGTAACTGTCTGAGTTGAATTTTCCTCCGGCATGCAGTCTGGTTAAGATCAGTTCAATTGCAGGGATTTTTTCCTCTGGGTGAAGATCAACCGGCATTCCTCTACCGTTGTCACTTACCTCAAGAGACTGATCTTCATAAAGGACAACGCTGATTCTGTCTGCAAATCCTGCAACTGCCTCGTCAACACTGTTATCAATTACCTCCATACCCAAATGATTAGGATTCTGGGTATCCGTATACATACCAGGTCTTCTTCTGACAGGATCTAGTCCCTTTAAAACTTTAATGGATGCGCCTGAATATTGATTTGTATTATCTGACATAACTTTTTCTTGTTATTTATATCTGGAATGGTTTGTTAAATGATAACACAAAGGCAGAAAAAAACAGCTCCTGTTGTTTCAACGGACTGTATCAATTCATGATATATATGACAATATGAAGAATTTGTCTTCTCTTATTACAGCCGGTTAAGCTAAGGGTACTGACAGGAAAAAACAAAACTTCAGACAGATTTTGAAAAAAGATTCAATTGCCGCCTGCGGCAGTTGCACTTGAGGAACAAGGAGCATCATATTACTGGATGTTTCCCCATACCGGGCAAACTTCCTTAATCTAATATTTTACGCTTAATATAAGGTACTCCTTTTGCCCGTTATTTTTTACTGAGCTTTTAAGGAAACTACAGCCCTAAGACCGCCTGTTTTTTTGTTTTTAAGCTCCACCTTTGCCCCTATCTCATCGCAGGCGGATTTTACAATAGACAGTCCAAGACCTGTTCCCTCAATCTTTGCCGTGTCTCCGCCAACCCTGTAAAAAGCGTTAAAGACATATTTCAAATCATGTTCGCTAATACCAGGTCCGCTATCCTCTACAAAGATTACAAGCATTCCCTGCTCTTTACTGCAGGAAAGGTCACATCGGCCTCCATTTGGAGTATATTTAAGAGCGTTGCTCACAAGATTGCTTATTATGGTCTTTAAACTTGATCTGTCAGTATAAGCAGAACAATTACACTGTCCCTCTATTCCAAAGTCTATATCCTTTTTATCTGCAAGAGAGCCTAATTCCTCAATGATCTCTACAAAAAGCGGCTTTAATTCAAAAGTTGAAAGATGCAGCTCACGGCCACATTGTGATCGGGCATAGGCTAACAGATCATTTGTCATGGTGCGCTGTCTTGATATAGCAATTTTAAGCTGATGTACCTTTGCAGCTTCCTCTTTTGGTAAAAGATCCTCTTTTAAAGACTGAGCCTGCAGTGAGATTGCTGTTAACGGAGTTCTCATTTCATGAGCGGCATCCGCAATAAAACGCCTTTCATTGAGAAGTGCGTTTGCGGTTTTTCCAAAAAGCCGGTTAATTGAATCAATAAAAACATCAAGTTCAGATGGAAGTCCCTGTCCCTTTAAAGGGGTAAGATCACTCTCACGTCTAGAATCAAGCTCATAAGCCATACGTCTTACAGGAATAAACATGATATTTACAAACAGGATCACGCAGGGAATATAGATGGCAACCAGCAGCAGAAACTCAAACAGGGAGCTTAAAATCACCTGATTTGCCAAAGCTTCCATAAGCTCGCAGGGTCTTGCCACAACAAATCTTACTCCTGCCTTGTTTGTGGCAACATAAGCCCTTACACGCCGGTCGTTGATTAATACCGTGTAAAGACCATCATCAATTCCAGATGGGAAATAAAAAGGCTCTCCAGGCTGAGTGTATACGGGAGCTACAATCATCTCCTGATGCTTGTCAAAAAGGTCGTTTAATGATGGAATAGGCAAAAAGGCACTGTCAAAATTATGTCTGAATACAATGTCACCATTTAGACTTCTGTATAGCCTTCTGCGTACGGAAGGCCCTTCCCAGGATTTTGGCAGCACCATATCGTAGTTGATGATTACCCCTGCTATCTGGGCTAATTCCTCATCAACATAGAAGCTAGACTCCTGCATGGCCTTATCATAGGATCTAAAGCAGGAAAAGCCGGTATAGATGATACCTATGCAGGCTAAAACCGCACACAGCCTAAACCTTAGGGAACGAATCAGTTTCCTTTGACGACTTTCCA